>VFHG01000309.1 GCA_009392075.1 SAR202 cluster bacterium | reverse complement strand
TGGGCTTGCTCCCAGCCTGCGAACTGGTGCTGGAGGGAGGTCAAGTTTTGGGATGACATCGCGGAAGTGGCTCCTTTCGGGGCTTGGAGATGCCCCGCCAATTGGGTAGAATCGCCGGCCCAGCACCGAATTCTAGTAATTCAACCGGGTACTTTCTAAACATTCTACTCACTAATAGCCCCACATGTGTCGGCAAAGAGGTAGCGGCTTTAAGGACCACATCAAGCGGGAGAGCCGCATTCCCAGCTAAACCACATCTGATACCGGAGCATGCGCTTGCAAACCTTCCGGTCAGCGGCAACCGTCCTTATTGTTTCCCTCGAAGAAGATCGAACTACCTTTATCTTCTCCACCGGGGTAAGCTGCATACCAAATTGAACTCTAAGGAACAGTTCATCTATGTCGTTGCTGTCAAAGTTTGAGAGGAATGCAACTGGTATTTCATAAGCTTTGATTCGGTCTTGTACGCCACAAACAACCGTTACACTTAGATAACATCATCCAGCTCGTTGCATCTGATTGCCCAAAAAAACCTTCAACTCGATGGACCGTCTACAACATACTGCTTCCGAGATCTGACATCTTGAGCCAGTCGAAAAATCGTCAGCCAATACCGTCGTTGGTCCGTTCTTCGCCAAATTCCGACTCCCAATCCCGAAGCGCTTTCATTTCGTATCGGGGAGGTATCACATTCCCTCGCTTTTTCGATACGGAATTCAGCCTAATGGGCAAATTTGGCACCTTGGGTTATCCCATAATCAAACACAAGGTCGGTGAAATGTCCAAGATATTCGCCGATAACCTTCGGAAGTAACTGACCAACACGACTTCGTGACGTAACAATCACCGGGCGGGAGCAGGCTTGATGAGAGTCTTGATTATCGGGGCCAGCGGATTTATCGGGCATTACCTACAACGCCGCCTCCTACAGAAATCCGGCTTTGAAGTCACTAGCACTTACAACTCTCGGGCGCCTCAGGACATTGATCAGTCCTGGTACCCACTGGAGATTACTGATTACAGACGGTTGGATCAGGTCTTCCTGCAGGCCCGGCCCGAGGTGGTGGTGTTATTGGCCGCTATCGCAGATGTTGGGACTGCCGAGAGGGTTCCGGCAAGGGCTACAGAAGTGAATGTGGATGGGGCTCGACAAGTGGCGCAGCTTTGCAAGCAGCACCATGCGAGGCTGGTTTTCCTGTCGAGTGAGTATGTGTTCAGAGGTGACCGTGGAAATTATCAGGAGGATGACACACCCGACCCTAACACTCACTACGGCCGGACTAAATGGCAGGCAGAGCTAGCAGTTGCTTATGAAGCCTCCATGTGGAGTATCGTCCGGACCAGCCTTGTGTATGGCTGGCCGTTAACCGGTCGCCAGAACCTAGCGACCGCCATAGTTGACCGCTTGAAGAACGGCGAGACCTACGAAGGTGATACTGGTACTTACCGCACTCCGATCTACGTCGAGCATCTGACGGAAGGTATCATGCAACTAGTGGCCAACTATCATCCCGGGATCTCCCACCTCGCTGGAGCGGATTGGATGAACATGTACCAATTCGGCCGTGCCGTGGCAGGAGCTTTTGACCTGGATAGCAGACTGGTAAACCCGGTCCCAGTATTAGCCGATCTACCTCCCGAAAACGCCCTGCCGGAAGGGTTAGAGCAGGGCCTCAGGCCAGACATATTAGGACTGGACTGTACACAGACCAATCATAGGCTCGGGCTCCGCGCCTATAGCGTAGTTACTGGACTGCAAGAGATGTTGGTTTAGCTTGGAACACCTGTTTGTACGAAGGTAGCCGGCCGCGGATCGGCCCAAGTTTCAGTCACCATTTCCGCACCCCCTTCACACACTGTTAGGATACTGGCACGTTACTTTCCAGGGAGAGCTGTAAATGAGTCGCCACGTCAAGTTCGGCGTCCGAATGCACCAGCACGGTTACGACTTCGACGACTTGAAGCGGGTATGGACCCAGGCAGACCGCCTGGGGTACCACTCGGCCACCTTATATGACCTGCTGAACGCTCCCGCACTAGAGTGTTGGACCGCTCTGTCGGCCCTGGCTGCCCTAACGGAGCGGATTCGGCTTACACCGTTAGTGCTGGGCAACACTTACCGTCCTCCAGCCTTGTTGGCCAAGATGAGCGCCACCTTGGATGTGATCAGCGGGGGCCGGTTGGAGCTGGGAATCGGCGCTGGTGGCGGAAGGGGCGATCACCAGGCTTCCGGGCTTCCCTTCCCGTCCACCGCCGAGCGAGTAAGGATGTTGGAAGAAGCTGTGGAGCTGATCAAGAAATCTTGGACAGAGCCCAGCGCGACTTTTCAGGGAAGATACTACAGTCTCGAGCAATCAGTGAACGAGCCTAAGCCGGTGCAGCAGCCCCACCCACCGGTGTTAATCGGTGGCCACGGAGAGACCCACCTGCTCAGATCCGTGGCAGGACACGCCGACATCTGCAACATCGGGTTTGAAATGAGTCTGGAAGAGCACCGGTCCAAGATGGAAATTGTCCAGCGGCACTGTGATGAGCTGGGCCGTGACCCATCGGGGATTGAAATCACTCACAATACCCGGGTCATAATCGCCGAATCCGAGCAGGAATTCGAAGTTTTGGCCGCCCAGGGCGCCGCTAGTGCCAACGTCAGCTTGGCTGACTACAAAAAATCCCTGTCCGGAGCAATCGCCGGCACCCCAGAACAGTGCATCCAGAAACTATCAAAATATGTAGACGATGGAATCCACTATTTCTTCTTGCTATTCCCAGATCCCATCCCCGATGAAAACCTGGAGCTCTTCGCCAGCGAAGTCATGTCCCACTTTGCATGATCCAGTCTTGCATCATGCCAGGCCAGTAATTAATCCCTCGACAACAAGTTGGGGAATGTATTCTGTTCTCTAGACAGCTACAGGCGAGCGATCTGTTCAATATTCGTTCAGCGGTAGTTAATATATAGTCCGCCGTGCAGCGATTCTGGGACCAAATGTCGATCTCAAGATTATCGTCCAACACGGCTTACTCATACCCTTACCCCAGTTGCTCCAAAATACTTGAGGACAGCATCATTTTTACGGGGCTGATTGGACGAAAGGTCCGGGATACTCGCACATCTCCAGCGAGGCTCAACAAGGTGTATGCGTCGTAAGGTGCGAGCCCCTTTTCGGCGACTAGGAAGTCCACCATGTCGCGCACTGCCTGCTTCATTGCCGGTCCCAACTCCTCGCCATGGGAAAGCACGACAAAGTACTCCGGGGTCAGTGCCCGCGGCCCGCGAATGTTCAAACCTTTTTCCACGGTCACCCTAACGTGGGTGTCGGCTGAACATTCGGCGCCGGTACCCGCCACCGCACCGTCGCCCACTACGGCGTGGCAATCGCCCATCACCAGCATGCCTCCGGGCACAAACACAGGTAGGTAAAGTGTGCTTCCTTCAACTAGCTCTTTCATGTCGATGTCGCCGCCATATGGGCCAGAATCGGAAGCTGTCTGTTGTGTGTACGTCGGCGTAGTTGCCACCAGACCCATTGATGGTCTCATCGGTATCCGAATGCCGCTTGGTAAAACAGCATGCCCCGATTCCAATCCGATTAATGTCGGATACGCTTCGGTGAAATCATCATCCAAAAAGCCCCGTCCGGGCATCACCATGTGGGCCGCTTCTTCTTTGGGCGTTATGCTTATGAAGTCTATTCTCAGGGCGTCCCCAGGCTCGGCGCCGTTTACGTAGATGGGCCCGGTAGCAGGGCCTTTGAGCAAATTTGCTTCCAACGCTACGGGGTCACGCTCCCCTTCGAAAGCGTCCCAGGTCTCTACCATGAGCTCCTCACCGGAGTCGATGGTGATTGCCGGAACGCTATGTGGCTCCAGGGCGTAAATGTGATGCTCGCGGCTAAGTTGCCTCATTTGTGTTCACTCTGTGGAGAAGTGTGATTCAGAATTTGCCAAACGTAGTCATTTTATGTCTCTAATTATAAGCCTCCTCTAAACATTCTAGTAGGAATAAGAGCCTGCCGCGGGTATGGCCGTAACATACGGTCGGTGTTAATCTGCGCAATTCGGTTCGTTAGCAAATCTGTTAGAAAGAGCCGATACCTATTGGCCGGGTATCCAGGTTTTCTAAATCGACTTGAGGGTTCGGTGGCCACACAGACGGGGAAATTGAGTAGAGTCCAACCGCCGAGCAACTAACATCTCGTTGGATTCAAATCGGTTCGATTCATTGGTTGAAAAGAGTGGCTTAGATGCCGAACCCCGCCGGTTACAAAGCCCAATCTAACCAG
>VFHG01000308.1 GCA_009392075.1 SAR202 cluster bacterium | reverse complement strand
AGATTGGTGGAGTTACCACCGTAGCAGTGGGCCATGACGAACTTGGCTTCTGGTTTGGGTCCGGCGGGGGCGATCAGGTCGCTAAAAGTCACGCCTTCCCAGGTGTTATCCAGTTGGCTCCACTGGGTAACGCAGTGGAAGTCGGCCAGGATGGTCGTCCATTGCAGGGCCGAGAACTGCTCCCAGTTCAAGGTTATCTCCCGCTCAACCAGCCCGAAGATCCGGATTTCCCAGGTGTCGATGTCGATCTTGGGTTCGGGGCCGTAGGTCAGGACTGGAAACTTGGTGGTGAGGAATTGACCGGGGGGAACCCGGTCGCTTATGCCTTGATCGGGCGCCGTCTTCACTTGGTCAGGTCGCTTCATCTGATGTGGCTCTCCGACTGAAATGCCATGATAAGCCCCTCTCGGGCCATATCGAACCAGAGTCCCCAGTTTAGCACCCGAATACTGTGTGTCAAAGAGAATCGACTTTGTGTTTAGGCCGATACCCCGATACGCCCTGGGTTTTCAGTGGTAATCTCGCCCACTATCGCCTTGGTTTCCACTCCTGAGGCATCAAGCTCGGACAAAAGTTGTTCCAACTTGGGTTTGGGCACTGAAATCAAGAGGCCGCCAGAGGTTTGGGCGTCGCACATCAGCAGGCGCTCTTGGTCGGTTACCTCGTCGCCCCAGTCCATGTCTTCGGACACGCTCGACATGTTGCGGAATGTGCCTCCGGGGACAGTGCCTTTCTCCAACAAGTCCCAAACGCCGGGGAGCACCGGCACGTCGGACACCCGTATGCGGGCGCCGGTGCCGCTGCCGCGGACCATCCCTCTCAGGTGGCCCATGAAGCCAAATCCGGTGATGTCGGTGCAGGAGTTCACTCCCACTCGCATCATAGCTTCCGCCGCGCCTCTGTTCAATTCGGCCATGGTGTCCACGGCTTTTTTCAGGATGGCGTCGGGGGTGATTCCTTGCTTAACACCAGTGGTAATGATTCCCGTGCCGATCGGCTTGGTAAGGACCAAGATATCCCCGGGCTGGGCGTTGGCGTTGGAGACCTCTTTCCCCGGTTCAATCAGGCCGACTACCGAAAGTCCGTATTTCGGTTCGGCGTCGTCCACCGTATGTCCGCCAACGATTAGGCAGTTGGCCTCCATGGCCTTGTCGTAGCCGCCCTTCAGAACGTCGCCCAGCATATCCACTGCTAGCTCGGCGGGGAATCCGACCACGTTCAGGGCCACCAGGGGCTTTCCGCCCATGGCGTAAACATCGCTTAGGGAGTTGGCTGCGGCCACCGATCCGAACTCGTAGGGGTCGTCGGTGATGGGCGTGAAGAAGTCCACCGTCACTATGATGGCGGTGTTGTCATCCAGCCGGTAGACGGCTGCGTCGTCTCCCGTGTCATTGCCCACCAAAAGGTCAGGGTGGCTGACCATGGGGAGGTGCTTCAGGACCTGGACCAGGTCCTCTTGGCTAAGCTTGGCGGCTCAACCGGCGCAGTGGGACAGTTCAGTTAGGCGGACTTTGCTACTGGCCATCCGGCGTTACCTCTTTGGGTGCATGGACCATGGTTAATCTCGCTTATGAACATGGCTTATATATAGGATACATTAAAGGTGTTAGAAGGGCGTTCTAATTGCTCTGACTCTTGAATTTGGGCATGACTTCTTTCCCGAACAACTCAAGTTGTTCTAGGATAACCGATTGCTCGGTGCTCATAACGGACGCTCCAACGTTGACCTCTTGGAGCCCCGGGAACCGGCCTTGAAGTTCCATCAGCCGTTCCGTGACCAACTCGGGAGGTCCGACGAGCCACGCCCCGGTTTTAATGGCATCTTCGATGGTCGGCAAGCCCGCCGACCGTGCAGCAGACCCTCGTCCTAACGCAGTGATCTGGTCATCAGATAGGCCCCGGACGAATCCGAGGGGAGCAAACATCTTCATGTTTTCTTCGAAGTAACGTTTCACCCCTTTCTTAGCTTTCTCTTCGGTATCGTCGATGAAGGTGGAAACGCCTACGATCAGATCGCCGCCCAACTCGGTCTCCCGTCCGTGTTTGGCCAAAGTTTCCTGCCATTGCTTAACGACCGAATCTGAGGCCCCACCGGTGGCGGCGCCCCCACCGACGATGCCTTTGATCCCGTGCTTGGCCATGAAGTCCATTGCCCGCTGGCTGGCGCTTACCATCGGCTGGTAAGTCTCTACCGGCAGGGTGCGTGGGCGTGGGACTAGCGTGATCTCTTTGAGAGTGTAGCCCCGGTAGGGCACCTCTGGTGGCAAGGTGTAATGCTTACCCTGATGGGAGAATGACTCCTCGTTGAACGCCTTCATTATTATCTCGATTTGCTCCTCGAAGATCTCTCGGTTGGCGTCGTTGTCGGTGTTGGTGCTGGGCACGCCAAAGGTATCCACTTCCCGCGAATGGTATCCCCGGCCCACGCCAAAGATGACCCGTCCGCCAGTTAGGATGTCGGCGGTGGCATAGTCTTCCGCCAGTCGCAGCGGGTGCCACATGGGATTGACGTTGAAGCCGCAGCCGAAGCGGAGATTCTTGGTCAGGTGAGCCAGGTGGACGTACATCATCAACAGGTTTGGGATGCACTCGTAGCCCTCGTGCTGGAAGTGGTGTTCGGCCGACCAAAATGTGTCGTAGCCCAGTTCGTCCATCTTGACGGCGATGGCCTGCGCCTTGGGAAATACTGATGTTAATTTCTCGTCTGATAATCGACGGTCATTGACCGGTGTTGCGTCATACCCGACATCGTCTAAGTCAACGTGTCCGGCATAGAGCGACCCGAACCTGGTAATCATTTGGATTCTCCCGATCTGGTGTTACTGGCTGTATGCCATTTCTTGCACATTCTATTCTAATTGGAGCGGTCCGACTGTCAAATTTCCGCACTGGTGCAAGTCATCTGATCTACCTGACCTGGCATCAAAGGTGAATATTTATAGGTAACTGGTTGATAGCTGGGGTAGCATGCTATCTGCCTTGGTGATAGATTGTGGGATATGCTCCGCGACTGGACCGCTAGGCTCGTTCAGATATTTCCCACCAACCAGTAATTGAATAATTGATACGGTGATTTTGTGCCTGGGATAATCGCCAACTACAAAGAAGTAGTCAACACGCCTGAGCGCCGCCAGGTGTTGACCGCCATCACCGGCGGCCAGTTGCTTGTACAGCTATCCAGCCTGCCTGTGACTCTGGCCCTGCCCAGCATGGCCCGAAGCTTCGGCACCGACCTGGAAACCGCTTCCTGGATCGTGATCTTGAACCTGCTGGTGCTGGGTAGCACCGTTCTTTTGGGCGCCCGGATGGGTGATAAATTCGGCCATCCGAAGATTTTCTTTATCGGCGCCATAATCATCACGGTCGGCGCAGTCGCCATCGCTTCATCTCAGACGCTGTTGTGGGTGATTGTTTTCCGCGGGGTGCAGGGTCTGGGGGCCGGGCTAATCCACGGGAACGGGAACGCAATGTTGGCCTTCGCTTTCCCTGCGGAAGAACGGGGTCGGGCCTACGCATTCCCAATATCTGGTTCCAGGATGGGCACGTTGATCGGAATCGCGATCTTCGGCATCTTCTTGGAATTCCTCAGCTGGCGGTTGGTTTTCCTGACTATGCTGCCCATTGGTTTGATCGTCATGTGGACCAGTCTGCCGATGCTCCGCCGGAACGCTGAAGCATTGCCCAAAGTACCGGTCTCCATCGATTTTATCGGCGCGGGACTGCTGATCGCTACAGCAGTGGTATTTCTGCTTGGCGGCATGCACGTTCACGGTGGGGATGAGTCTTTCATCTCCGCCGAAGCGTTGAGATTCCACCTACCGATGAATGTTCTGTTTGTAGTGTTATTGGGAGTGTTCATCTTCGTGGAACGCCGGATATCCCAGCCATTTGTGGAATTCCGGCATTTTCGACACAAGTATTTCTCGCTGTCGCTGGTGTCCAACGTGATGTTCCACGTGTCGATGCTCGCCACGATGACTCTGTTGCCGATCATGATCGAAGACGGCCTGGGCAAGTCGCCCATCTTCGTCACGGCGATCTTGATACCCCACCAGTCGTTCGGAATTTGGCTGCCGGCCATCGCGGGAAACATCCATGACAAGTACAGTCCCAAATTGCTTAGAACTTTCTGCATGTTGTCCATCGCCATGGGCTTTGTGTTACTAGCCGTATTTGCGGCCAAGGTCAACTTCTGGCTGCTGCCGTTGCTGCTGCTGCCGATTTCTTTTGGTACCAACATCTTCAACACGGTGAACAACGCTGTTGTAATGAGCGGTCTCCCGACAGAACACCGGGGATTCGCATCGGGAATGTTGGAAACAACCCGGGACTTGGGGCATGCCGCCGGGGCCACCATCTCTTCTATCATCTTGGCCATGGTCCTGCCGGTGGGTGTCGCTTTCATGGTCGCCAGCGAGGCTCAGAGTTTCTATGTGAAGGGCTTCCAGACGGCTTCGTTTGCGGTTGTGGGCATAATGATTACCGGCGCGATCATCGCAGCCTTCCACCAGGCCTACGACCCGGCCAAAGACCGGCCACGGGACCAGGCCACCCCCGCTGCTGCCGACGACTAGGCCCCATAGCGTTTACTAAAAAGAAAAGCCCGGGCATTTTATCCCGGGCTTTTCTTTTTAGGACTGACTTACGCCGCTACCCCTGAAGCTTCAAGGGCTCGAATACGCCCGTATCCGGGACATAGTAATGGACCTGGCCTGAGCTGATCTTGGTGGCGATCAGGGTGTAGTCCAGCTTATATTCGTCGATGTGGCGATAGATCCGGGCGTCTCTCCACTCGTCCGGTGAGAGAGTCTCTCGAACATTCTTCAGCTCTTGAATCGCCGGTTCCATTTCCGGTTGGTCGTTAGTTGCAGGCATGCTGCGTTTAATTCTCCGGTATCACGCCTAGTTGCTGCATCATCGCCATGGCGTTGGCCAGGCCCCAATACTCAACTGCCTTGTTCTCGGCTGACATGATGTTCCTCTTGGTAATTTTCGATTACTAGTGGAATACCCAACGGCCTTGATTTATATCGCTAATCCACAGAAGCATTATCCCTTTCGGACATACTTGTCGATGGCGTCGGGAACACCCGCCAAGTATATGTCTCCTAGTGAATCGATCCAACTGCCGTGACCGGAACCGCGGCAATCGAACCGCGACAATACGCCGCCCGTCTTGTCCAAGATGCTGATGCGGGCTGAGTTTTCGCGCTGGCCTTCGCTCACCATATAGTTGCCGTCTGAGTCCATGGAGATGTCCATGGGGCGTTGGATGTTGTCCCAGATCTCTTTGAAATCCCCATCCAAGCCGAAGACCTGGATGCGGTCGTTCTCCCGGTCGCAGACCACCACGTTGTCGCCGTCGACCAGGATGCTGTGGGGCAGGTGGAATTCATTGGGCCCGCCCTTGCCCGGCTCGCCCCAGGACTTCTTGAGCTGGCCGTCTGCGGAGAACCTGTGCACCCTCGAGTTGCGGTAGCCGTCGGCCACGTAGAGGTCTCCGGACGCTGAAGGCACCAATTCAGCGGGGTAATTGAACGGTCCGGCAGCTCTCGGTACGAGGTCTCCGGGGTTCTCGCAGCCCGTGTCCGAGTGGACACCGT
>VFHG01000307.1 GCA_009392075.1 SAR202 cluster bacterium | reverse complement strand
AGCCTGATATTCCAGAAATTACATTCCAAAGTTCCATGCTGAGTTCGGTGTTCCCAAAGATGAACCCGACCGCTCACGGCTAGCACTGCCGTCGGGCCCGGTGAGCATACCCATACCCTCTCGAGGTGTTTATCATGAAATCAGCAGATGACATTGGAGCGAAAGTTGATTCATCTGTGAATGAATTGAAGATCATTCATGACTTAATAGAGATTCGTGCAGACTTCGCTGACACCGCGGCTTTCTGCGAACAATATGACTTCCCACTGGATCATTGCGGAAATACGATTATCGTGGCAGCCAAGAAGCCACCTGGGAAATATTGTGCATGCATAGTCGGAGGCTCAGAACGACTCGATGTTAACCAAACGGTCAAGAGACTGATGGGAGTATCAAGGTTGTCGTTCGCCTCCGCAGAGGAAACCCAGAATCTCACTGGCATGATGATTGGAGGTGTCACCCCTTTCGGACTGCCTGCCGGATTGTCGATTTATGCCGACGAGAAGTTACTGGCACTGGATTACGTAATATTAGGCTCAGGCAGTCGATCCTCGAAATTGAAGATTAACCCGGCCGAACTGCATAAAGTTCCGGGGTTGAGTTTTGTTGTTGGCCTCTCGAAGGACGGATGAAACCTCCTGGAAAGGCCACCGACATCGTGAAACGGTGACCCTGTATATCTTTATGCTCCGGCTGCCAATACCCCTACCCTCTAAGTACCCCGCCCCCTAGGCTTCCCGATGTGGGGGTGTCTCTGAAACAAGAGAAGCCCCCTTGAACGAGGGAGCTTCTTTCATCGAATTAGTGCCATACTCCTTCACTGCCATTCGCCAGCACCATGGAACTCACTACCGCCGGTCGTTACCGACCCTCGATCTGGTCCACGAACAGGCGGTAGATGATACGGGCGCCATTTTTGAGGTCCTCAACCGGCGCGCCTTCATTGATTCCGTGGAAGTTGATCGGCGGACCTAGTTCGTCGGTAAATAGCGCCCCAGCCGCGATCAATGTGTTGTGGCCTTTGGCATCGGTGCCTCCGCCGATAGCTCGCGCTGGGGTTGGTTCGCCCATGACCCGCATATAGGCGTCCGCGACGGTGCTAAAGCTTTCGTTCTCAGGCAGCCGGATATCGGGCGGGGCGGCCGTCGACGTCTCCATAGCTACCGGGTGGCTGGCGCTGGCATTAAAATCAACGGTCAGTTGGCTGAATACCTCAGAGAAAATGCTGCTCTCACCCTTCAGCATCCCCTCTGATCCGTCCCAAGGGTGGCTGTGATGACCGATGGCGTAGCGGATATCCAACTCCATCTGGACCAAGTCCGGTCTCGTGTATAGCCTGGTGGCAGCGTAGGTCGTGCCGTTGCCCGTCTCGAATACCTCATCATCACGCAGAAGCAACTCTGGATGGTGCTCGCCAAACACCTTTGTCCCCCAGCCCCAGGCCAGGAAGCGGCACATCTCCCCGATCTCATTGGATGCCAATTTGCCCTGGTCCACCAACCCGGCGAGAAAATTGGCCAGCGAAACCACCGGGTTGGCCCCGCTGGACCGATTCTCCTGAGGCGCAGACCCGTGCTGCGCACCCGCCACTGCCGTCTGGAGTGTGAGCGATCTGGACGCAACATCGAAATCAACCGTCATTTCGGCACGGTGGTAGTCGGGATCATCGAACGAGTATTCGGCGTACATCACATCGACCGATTCCACCAGGACCGCCAGTTCAGCCGCTGAATCGCCGCGAATGACGGCCTTGGCAAATTCAGGGATCTGGTTCGAGGGTCCTTCGGGCGTGTTGAACTGATCGATCCACATACCGACGCCGCTCCCGGAGTTTCGTGCCACCGTGAACTTCGGCCGCTCAATCCCTTTCTCGGCCCTCACGGACCAGGAGGCGTCAAAGATGATGCCGAAATCTGGGTTGTCCTCGGGGACCGCTTGCAGGTAATGGGGCATGGCCATATCGGTCTCTTCAGACGTATCGAAGATGACTTCGACGGTTGTTGCGTCGAGCTTGTCGCTTCCGTCGTACTTCCTGGCCACCGCCTTCAGCACGTTGAAGGCCACAACCGCCGGCCCTTTATCGTCGATGGATCCACGCCCCACGTAGAAATCCTGAGAGGCTTTGCCCATGTAATCCCGCTGCTCCCGCACCAGTTCAAACGGGCTCCAGGATGAGTCGTCTCCTGGTGGAACGGTGTCCAGATGGCAGCAGACCGCGATCTTATGCGCCCCGGAGCCCAAGCGAAAACCGAACAGCCAATACTCATGGCCCACCGGCTGTTTCCACTCAAATAGCTCCAACTTGTGGACTTTTTGTCCGAGGTTGAACTCCTCCACCTGTGCCGTCAAGCTATCTCTGATCTGCCCAAGATGATTAACCACCTGATCTTCACTTAAGGCGCCGCCACGGTAGGTTTGAATCGCCACGAATTCGGAGAGCTCACGGAAAAGGTTGTCCTCTATGAGACGGTCAATAGTCTGGTATTCGCGTTCTGAATTTTCATCTGTGGAACTGTGTCGGACACTAGCCATTGCTTCTACTCCTGTTTAGTGGTATCCGGCGGTACTCCATGGAAGAAGCCAGCCTCGAGTGCCAACAAACTTCCCTCTAGCCCACACCCCTTGAACAACTTCATCGATTTGTAACTCGGGTAAATCCGTCGGTGGCTCACTGTTCATATTGGCTTCGCCTTTGAGACAGATATTTGCGGCGAATTATAGCCCGAAAGACAGGTCCAATAGAAAAGGGCCACCGCCATCGTGAAACGGTGACCCTGTATATCTTGACGCTCCGGCTGACAATACCCATACCCTCCAAGTACCCCACCCTCGGTGCCTTCCCGGTGAGGGTGTCTCTGAAACAAGAAAAGCTCCCTCGTTTGAGGGGGCTTCTATCATCTTTAGCTTCGGGCAAAAAAGAGCGCACGCTGATCCCCCCTCAGTCCGGCCATATCTATCTAGCTACGGGCGTTCCGACGCGGATTGATCGGGATAGTGAAAGGCCAAGAGAAGTTAAAACCGCGGTTTGTACTCACCACTGAACAAACATCGGAATGCCATTCCAATGGCGATTACAACTTCAAGGCAATTTACTTTATGGACCACTAGCTGTACAGGTGATAGTGACTAGCACGCCAATGGTGTAACTTATACGCAATATAAGAGATAGGCCGCTAGTTGTAGCGGCCAACATCGATTTGTAGGGGAGACCAATATGACCACAGAAAGCAACAACACTTACGTTTACGCCGGAGCCGAGACCACTGGCATTTTCCGACTGTCGCCCGGCTCCAACCAATGGGAAGAATTGATAAATGGATTGCCAGCAGACCCCATGGTCTGTGGGATCACCATCCATCCCAACGACCCCGAGGTGATCTACGCCGGAACCCAAGACGGACCCTACCGTAGCACCAATAGGGGGAATAACTGGGAGAGATTAGACTATCCCAAGACCGGTGCCCCGCCTTGGACTTTCATGTTCCGGCCCGGCGATCCCACCGTCATGTACCTTGGCACCGCCCCCGGGGAGATATACCGGAGCACCAACAGCGGAGACTCATGGCAGCAGATCACCAAGAATATGGGGTCGGCCGAGATCTCTATGGCATTCCCCACTCGGGTCGTCGCTCTCTGCGCCGACCCCAATTTCCCGGACGAGATGTATGCCGCTCTTGAGGTTGCCGGAGTGATCCGGAGCGCCGACGGAGGCGACACCTGGGAGGAAATCTCCGGGACGCTGGCCCCCAGTGAAGATACCCTGGATCTCCACGGCGCTCAGTGTTCGGCCGCCATGCCTCACACAGTGTTCATCACCACCCGGCAAGGCCCCTTCATCGGTCCAGACCGGGGCAGCGAGTGGATACCAGTAGAATTCGGTAATTTCTCGGAGATTACCTACACTCGAGACCTAAAAGCCGCTCCCCACGATCCTAACATGATGTACGTCTCTATCGGCGCGGCTGCTAGGAGCACCCAAGGCGCCCTCTACCGGAGTCGAGACCTGTTCAAGACCTTCGAGCAAGTGGACCGGAGCATCGCCTCCAACTCAACTATGATGACGGTTGCGGTGGACCCTAGGGCTCCGGACCACGTCTTCTGCAACTCACGGGACGGCCAGGTGTTCGGTTCACTGGACGACGGCGCAACCTGGATCACTTACGACCTGCCAACCAAAGCCAAAGAAGTGAGAGCCCTAGCCGCTGGCTAGAGCGATTTAACCGCGATAATAAATTGGGGCTAAAACAACCAAAAGAAAAGACCAGACCACGAAAATCTGGGCTTTTTTGTGCCTAATTTCGTGGTGACCCGCCTCGGGGTCGAACCGAGAACCTACTGATTAAG
>VFHG01000306.1 GCA_009392075.1 SAR202 cluster bacterium | reverse complement strand
GATGGGTCAGATGAAGCTCAGGGCCGTTGTTTGCAGTTGACATAAATATTGCTCCCCAGGAGGCAGGTGGCTGCCGGTATTCGATGGAGCTACTTGGCGGTGCCGGCCTCTTTCGTGGCTGCCGCGTCGGCCAGTTCGTTGCCCGGGTCGCCGCTATGGCCACGCACCCAGCTCCAGGAGATATTCCTTTCTCTGACCAATCGATCCAGTTGTTCCCAAAGGTCATGGTTGGCCTTGCGCTTCCACCCTTTGGTCATGGTATTGATCACGTAGGTGCTGTCTGAGCTGATCAGGACTTTGGCCAAAGGGTCGACGGCCTCAAGACCCTTGATGACGGCCGTCATCTCCATGCGGTTGTTGGTGGTCTGGGGTTCGCCGCCGGAGATTATCTTCTGCGTGCCGTTGTGCTGGATGACCGCGCCCCAGCCCCCACGGCCGGGATTGCCCTTACAAGCGCCGTCGGTGTGGATAACGATATCGTGATTTGGCATTTATGCTGTTATCTACCCGCCTATCTGATACATCTCGATCTTTCTGGGCGCACCCGGTTCGTTGGGCGACGCGGCCCGTTCCTCCGAGTACCGGTCAGAGCGTACGGTCCAGATGCCGGTGAGGAGTTGCCTAAGTTCATCGTCGGTGGCACCGGAGCGCATGGGGTCCATCAAACTAGTCCCCTCGCTGGCGAAGAGACAGGTGAAGATCTTGCCGTCGGTGGACAGCCGGACCCTAGTGCAATCGCCGCAGAAAGGCTTGGTCACGGAGGCTATGACCCCAATCTCGCCGCTGCCGTCCTTATAACGGTACCTCGTGGCAACCTCGCCTTGATAGTTGCTTTCGACGGGTTCCAGGGCCATTTCAGCGTCGATGCGGGCGATTATCTCATCGGCGGGCACGACATGCTCCGACCGCCAGCCGTTACGGTTCCCTACGTCCATGTATTCGATGTAGCGGACGATATGGCCCGTGCCCTTGAAATGGCGGGCCAGGTCAACGATGGTGTGGTCGTTGACGTCTTTTTGAACGACACAGTTGATTTTCAATGGCGAAAGACCGACTTCGGAAGCGGATTCTATCGCTTTGAGGACCCGTTCCGTGGTGAAGCCGCGGCCGTTCATGGCCTTGAAGACCTCGTCGTCCAGGCTATCTAGGCTCACAGTGATACGGTCCAGGCCGGCGTCCTTCAACGGTTGGGCGAACTGGCTGAGCAGGTAGCCGTTGGTGGTCAGTGTCATGTCATCGATGCCGTCGATCGTCTTTAGCATGCCCAGCAACTGAGGCAAGTCGTTGCGCAACAGGGGCTCGCCGCCGGTGATCCGCAGCTTGATGATGCCCAACTCGGCGAAGATGCCGATCAGCCGGGTCAGCTCTTCAAAGGTGAGGATGTCTTCCCGGGGCAGGAACTCATAGGCCTCGCCGTAGATCTCGGCGGGCATGCAGTAGGGGCACCGGAAATTGCAGCGGTCGGTGACAGAGACACGCAGGTCCCGCATGGGTCGGCCGAATTTATCAGTAAGTATCAATGAAATATCAGCTTTCAGCTTTCAGAGTTTTTAGGGTTTCCACCGCTTTTTGGACGGCGTTGGCCCGGTGGCTGATCCTGTTCTTTACGTCCAACGGGAGCTGGGCAACGGTCTTATCATACGAGGGTAGATAAAACACCGGGTCGTAGCCGAAACCGTCGTCTCCCTGAGGGTTGTATTGTATCATTCCGGCCATGGAGCCTTCGGCCTGAGTGACTAGGGTGGGCTGGTGGGATTTCCGCGGCTCGGCAACAGCGATAACGCTCCGGAACCGCGCCCCGCGCTCTTCCCAAGGCACGTTCTCCAGATTCTTTAGCAATAGATTTACCCGGTCTTGGTCGCTGATGCAAGAATCACCGCCGTAGCGTGCCGACCGTACCCCTGGCTCGCCGGATAGGCAGTCAACTTCCAGGCCCGAATCGTCGGCCAACGTCAGGAACCCAGAGATGGCGGCGTACTCCGAGGCTTTAAGCCACGCATTTTCCTCAAATGTATCCCCCGTCTCATCGACTTCGTGGGTAATGCTCAAATCCCGCAGCGAGACCAATTCGAATGGAATATCCCGCAGCAAATCGACGTATTCCCTCATCTTGCCGGGGTTGCCGGTGGCGATGAGAAGTTGATTTTGTTTAATGATTTTATTGTTCATTGATCTTAGTTGCGCCAATTTATGGGTTATTGGTTGTTGCCTTGCGCTTGGGTGTTAGCCGCCCATTTTGTCACGATTTTTGACGCTCGCGCCTCCGTGCACTAAATTATGCCAGAGGTTGCCGAAGTTGTTCGGTTTCTATAAGGATTCGACATGGTTCATGATTATCCGGCAGGTCGCACTTCACCACTGTGCCTCGGACATCCAATTCGTCGTGAACAAATAGGCTGAACCCCTCTTTGCCCTCCACATAGTTCAGCAATTCAACTAGCAGCGATTGAATTGATCCGATGCAACCGTGACCTTGTAGCATGTCTGCGCGGTCGGCTGGTCTTAGTGCCTCGATTGTCGCTGCAATCGTCTTAGATTTGGCAAATTCATTTTCGTTGCCAAGGTTTCTATAAATTCGTAAATCGGGACAGAGTCGAACTCGGATTCGAACTTCCCCGATCGCTGCATCACAGCTGATTGGCCTAGCGCTGTTTGCTCCGGGCGTCCAAATCGAAATGGAGTGTTACCCCAAGGCTGATGGTTCGCGAAAGCATCCCTAATTTTCTTGGTAAATTCGATGAAATCTTGATCCTGCCCGTAATCCGTATACCGTCTTACGACTCCGGCCCATCCAAAATACTGAGGATGAGAAACAGAGTCCAACGCGCGTATTCCCCTTGCGGTTGTTGGTCCTAACCCATCCAACATCAAAATGTTGTAGATTCGTCCTTGGAGGTCGTTTCACGCGTCGAGGAATGGGTTTACGTACAACGCCGATGTTTTTTATCGGCTGTCTGCAACTCCTTTTGTCTTTGCGATACCCAGCCACCGATTGCGATT
>VFHG01000305.1 GCA_009392075.1 SAR202 cluster bacterium | reverse complement strand
CGACATTCTTCCGGCCGGTGGGGGAACTGGGGCCAGCCGGGGCATGATCGCTGGAGGCACCTCGCTGCAGTTGGTCTTGGAAGATGCCCAGGAAAAGCTGACCGCCATTGCCGCCCATCTACTCGATTGCCTACAGGGCGACGTGGTGCTTCAAGACGGATCTGCTTTCAACCGGAACGACCCTGAACAAACAGTTCTGTTCGCCAGGCTGGCGCAGGCCGCGCACACTGAAGAACTTCTGCCGCCGGGCCAGGAGCCGGGACTGGATTTTATTGGCAGCAATACACTGGGAAAGAGTCCTTACGCATTTGGAGCACATGTGGCAGTGGTGGAGGTGTCACGGGAAACCGGCGCCATCAAGATATTGAAATACGTAGGGATCCACGACTCGGGCACCATCGTGAATCCGATGCTGGCGGAAGGACAGGTCCATGGTGCAGTCGTCCAGGGGATCGGTCAGGCATTGTTCGAGGGCATGGTCTACGACCCAGACGGACAACCGTTGTCGGGCAGCCTGATGGACTACGCGCTGCCGCGGGCAGACAACATGCCCAGCTTTACCTTTGAGACCATGGAGACGCCTTCGCCGATAACGGGTCTGGGCGTGAAGGGAATCGGAGAGCTGCCGACACTCGCGGCGCCCGCAGCGATAGCCAACGCGGTGATGGACGCCCTTTCGCAGACTGGAGTGCGGCACATCGACACGCCGTTGACCACTGAAAAGGTCTGGCGTGCGCTCCACGGGAGTAACCCATAGCCACTGGTCGGACCTAGATGGGCCAGCCCTCCACGGATATGTCTACCCGGTAACCTTCGGCGTCGTAGATCATGCTCTCACCGACGGCCGCGGCGGAGTTGGCCACAGCGGTGGTTTCGGCGGTTTCTTCGATCTGGTTGATGCTGTCTACCTGGAAGCCGAAGTGGTTGATGCCCCAAGAAATCTCGGATCGGCTGATCAGCGCCACGCCCACGAACCCGTCGGACAGGTAGATCGTCCCGTTAGGCCCCCGGCTTTTCTCCTCCATTCCGAATACACGCTTGTAATACTCGGCTTCCTTGTCCCGGTCCTTCACGTTAAGGGCGATGTGACGTATCCTCGGCCGTTCCATAAACCTGCTCCTAGGGAACCAATTCTTATGGCCAGTCGGTCGGGGGGAGTATAGCGTCTCAGGCGCTGGCTTGTCAGGTTCTACGGCCCGGTCTATCATATCCGTGACTTCGCCACACGTGGTTCCAATCAACCTACCCTCCGAGGAACGCGAGGTAGCGTAAGCTGATACGCCCCTTTAAAATCCACGAGCCAGAGACCGTTGCCGACGCTGTTTCCCTCTTGGGGCAACACGGCGACGATGCGGCGCTTTACGCGGGCGGCACTGAACTGCTGCTAGCAATGAAGGAAGGGCTGCTGCGGTACGAGCACCTGGTCAACCTCAAGACGGTACCTGGGTCAGACCGGCTGGAATACGATGGGTTTGCGAGGGAACTCCATATCGGCCCGGCAGTTACTCATAGGGCGTTGGAGCATTCCCCCGAAGTGGCGGCCCAGTTTCCTCTCATCGCCGCAGCCGAAGCCAATGTGGCGAATGTACGAGTGCGTAATGTGGGCACCCTCTGCGGCAACTTATGCTTCGCCGAGCCCCATTCCGACCCATCGACATTTCTTCTCCTCTACGACGCGCGCGCTGAAGTCCAAGGCACCAGTGGATTCCGGACTATCGCCATTGACCAACTGGTCCAGGGTCCCTACGAGACCTGTCTGGAAGACGGCGAGATGCTAACTTCAGTTACCGTTCCTCAACTTGGCCCGGGAATTAAGGCAGCCTACCAAAAATTCGGCTATCACCAACGTCCGACTTTGGGCTTGGGTGTAGCCGTGAGGCTGGGAAATGGGTCGATAGCCGAAGCCCGCATCGCCGTGGGCTCCGTGGGGCCAAAGCCGGTGCGGGTACCGGAAGCCGAAGATTTCCTTGTGGGCAAGAACGTCAACGATCTCTTGGGACATGCCTCCCAAGCGGGCGCGTCAGTGCTGGACGAGGCAGGTCAAATGGCCGCCCAGGCGGCCCAGCCAATAGACGACCTCCACGGGGCCACCGATTACAAAGAACACCTGGTCCGGGTGTTCCTGGAGCGCGTGCTTGCGAAAGCCGTGGGGGCAGAGCCGGCCTCTCAGCGGTCCGCAGCCTGAACGGCCAAGGGGTAATTTTGCCGATCAAACATCAAGAAAACAGCCGCGATGGGACAATCTCTATTCAGCTTACCGTCAACGGACGCCAGGTATCTTTGGACATTCCGCCCCAGCTAACGCTGTTAGACCTGCTCCGGGACCGGCTAAGCCTCAAAGGGGCCAAACGTTCCTGCGACCTGCAGGTCTGTGGCGCCTGCACAATCTTAGTGAACGGGATGGCGGTCAGCGCTTGCACTTACCTGTCTTACGAAGCCCGGGGAGCCGAGGTCCTGACCATCGAGGGCATGGCCGATGGCAACACTCTGCATCCCATTCAGCAGGCATTTGTCGACAACGGAGCTTTTCAGTGCGGGTTTTGCACGCCTGGAATGATTTTGGCCGCCAAGTCCCTGCTGGACGAAGTCTCGTGGCCCAGCGAAGAAAAGGTCAAGGAGTATATGCAGGGCAACATCTGCCGCTGCACCGGCTACCGCAAGATCCTAGAGGCCATCTTGGACGCCGCCGGCAAGATCGGTGGACAGGCGAGTTAAGGAAACCATGGATACGATCGGAAAATCAGTACCCAGGATCGATGCGTTGGACAAGGTCACCGGCCGGGCCGCCTACGTGGGAGACCTGGAAGTGCCCGGCATGCTCCACGGAAAGATACTCCGCAGCCCTTTGCCACACGCCGTAGTCAAAGAGATCGACGTCAGAAAGGCGCTAAAGTTGCCCGGGGTGGTAGCCGTATTGACCCGCGACGACCTTGAGGGATTGGACCCGTTCTATGGCGCAGTGGTGCGGGACCGGCCGTTCATCGCCACGGACAAGGTCCGCTACCAGGGTGAGCCGGTAGCGGCAGTGGCCGCCGTGGACCTGGCCACCGCGGAAGAGGCGCTTGACCTTATCCAAGTGGAATACGACGAGTTGCCCATCATCTCGGATACGCTTGAAGCTTTGATGGACGGCGGTGCAACTGTGCACGAGACCAACCTGTGCAACCAAAGCGGCTACGAGTGGGGAGACGTGACAGACGCCTTCGCCAAGGCAGACCACGTTTTCGAAGACACATTCACTTTCCCCATGGTCTACCACTACTCCATGGAGCCCCATGCGGTCATCGCCGACTATTCCAATCAGGGAATCACTGTCTGGTCTACAGCCCAGCACCCATTCCTAGTTCGGGAAGACCTGGCTCGGATGTTTGGCTTCCAGCTACATCAAGTGAGGGTGGTTGTCCCTTACCTGGGAGGCGGGTTCGGGAGCAAATCCTATACAAAGCTGGAGCCATTGGTGGTGGCTTTGAGCAAGGTTGCCGGCCGCCCCGTCCGGGTCGCTCTCACTGTCGAAGAGGCATTCAAGACCATCCGCAGACACGCCGCCCGTTGCACCGTGAAGACCGGGGTGATGAACGACGGCTCGTTCGTGGCCCGTGAGTGTCTGATTCATCTGGACACCGGCGCTTACGCCGACAACGGACCCTTGGTGGCAAACCGGGCTGCGGAGCGGATTATGGGCGCCTACCGTTGGGACAACGTGAAAATCATTTCCAACGCGGTCTACACAAACAGCACGCCCGCCGGTTCCTTCCGGTCCATCGGAGCGCCCCAGGCAGCTTGGGCCAGCGAGTCCCAGGTGGACATCATCGCCGACGCTCTGGGCTTGGGCCCATTGGAGATCCGGCTGAAGAACCTAGTTGAGAAGGGCGAAGAGTTCCGGCCGGGAAGACGCGCTTTGGACGCGGATCCCGCCACCGGTTTGCGGATGGCCGCCCAAGCGATTGGCATGAGCCTGGATAAAGAACCCGAAGACCAGGGGTCGGCGCTGCCCATCAAGACCGGGCGAGGGTTGGGTTGCAATCTCTCCGGGGTAGGCTCTTCAGCAACATCGACCGCTATAATCAGACTACATGTAGATGGCACGGTTACCGTTTTTGCCGGGACCACCGAGATCGGGCAAGGTTCACGCGGCGTCTTGGCTCAGATCGCATCCCAAGAGCTTCAGGTGCCATTCGAGCACATTTCTATGGTCTCGTCAGACACCGGTGTGGTGCCCTATGACCGGTCCACCGGATCAAGCCGGTCCACCACGATGATGGGATTGGCCGTACAGGGAGCCGCGAAGGAAGTAAAAGACCAGTTGATAGAACTCGCCGCCTTGCACTTCGATTGCCCACCTGAAGAACTATCGGCGGAAGACGGTCTGATTATTAG
>VFHG01000304.1 GCA_009392075.1 SAR202 cluster bacterium | reverse complement strand
CTGATCAACGTTAATCGTTTATTCCAAGAGTTCCGGGGCGAATTGCCCAAGGCCAAGGCAATGAGGTTCGGATAGACCTACCTAAACCCAGACCGAGAACCGGCCTAATACATGATATGCGCCAGCCTCGGGAGAGTCGGAAATCTTCCCGTCTGAACGACGGTCATCTGGTCTCACTGCGCCGTTAGCAAGCCTGAAGCGATGCTTGGCTTTAAAGCGTCAATTCGAATACTATCCCGAACCTGTCGCCCAAGTCATCCCGGCGCGGATTTTGATCGGTTGCTAGGTCGGAATAGGTGAGGCTCAGATTTTCCTGGTAGTCCACGACCTGGGAGGGATTCGGGTCTGAGTTGATCACAGCCAGCGTCGCACCCGGAGGGGCAAGAACGAACCGTTTCACTGAGTGCCACGTTCCAACCTTGAACGAATAACCTTTACTGGGATCAATCAGGAACGCCCTGATCTGATCGGGTTCCGGGATCGCCATGGGGTCTGGGTCAGTTGGTACAGCGGCGGCCACAACCGTAGGTGCGCCACTGAGTTGGAAGAAAGTCTGAGTTACCCCAAAGTGCCGCTCCATCTCCGAGAATGTAAGACCCTCGCATGGCTGCCATATGGAACTTAGGGTCGTTCTGCCTTCGGCATAAAACCCAAGAGGCAAGATCATGCGCCGGTCTGCCGGCCGCTCCTGGGGATCAATCAACTCTCCGAACGGCTCAAACGATTCTTCGGTCATTGGCTCAACTTTGAGGCTGTATGCCTTCCCCATTTGGGACTCCTTGCTCTTTAGGGTTCGAGACTAGCTTTTGATAGGTTGATGTTAGGAGCACTAGTATAAGCCCAACAAGAACTATGCCATCTGCGAGATTAGCGATTCCGATAGGCCGAATTAATAGAAAATCCGTGGTGTGGCCGAACAACGCAATCTCCCCTTCATTACTTATCGCCGTGGCCCATATCATGCCCAGCCCAACGTGTGTCGGGACCATCCCTGAGCGGGATTTGCCGAACGTCGAAATAGAAACATATCCAACGATAAGAATCGCCAAGCCGAAGAACACGATGATTTCTACGCTGTCGAACGGCACGAACCATTCGATGAAACCGCCTAGGCGAGAGGAAATCTCGCCGTAGACTCCATCCGAATAATCCGGCCACCCATCGTGCCGATGCTCGTAGTGAGTTATCGCGAATCTGCCCGGCGGGTAGGGATAAAACTGATCTCGGAGGGCGGATAGCGGCGTGCCAGGGACGATCGGTTCAATGACAAGGTTGATCAGTGATTTGGCGGCCACCGACACGGCCAGAGAACCAATCAGGACCTTATAGAAAAGCCCATCAAAAACACGAAAGAGCGCAAGTGACTCTCTTCAGTGGAGCGATAAATGCACCGCAAAGATTCTGGCTCAACTAGACTTAAGTTAGATCTAGGTTTGGGTGTTACCGTCGCCATTTTCTGAGATGGAATCCGACGCGGACAGCGGCACCAGCAGCAAGACCACAGTGGCCACCAGGTAAATACCAGCCACAAAGAAAAACGTTGATTCAATCCCAACTTCATCAAACAATTCCCCGGCGATAAGCGGGGATGCGGCGGCGAGCACAAATCGGGAAAAAGAGAACACTCCAAGAGTGCTAGCGGCAACTTTATCGCCGACAATGTCCAGTGCGGCGGCAGTCAAAATGGGCTGGTCGCTGAAAAAGAAGACGCCTAGCAGAGCCAGGATAATGATCAAACCGGCCCCTTCGCCGAATGGGACTAGCAGCGCGGTCAGAACGGAGAGCGCCAACATCCCAGGAATCAACACCAATTTCCTACCAGCGCGGTCCGAGATATAACCCACGACCGGCGCTGCCACGACTCCAACGCCAACGAGCAACGCTATGTGTAGACCGAGAGCCGCGTTGCCCAGCCCCAACTCGTCGTCAAGTCCCAGATACAAAGCCAGAAAGGGAAGAAACGCCACATTGGCCATGCCGCGAAGGCCTGCTACGGCCATGATTCCCCATAACCGCGGGTGATCTTTGAAAGATTCACGGGTGTCGGCCATCTGTTCTCGGAATCCGGGCCGCACCGTGTCCAGGGATCCCGTGCGCCCGATGCCCCTAAAAGCCCAAAAAATTATGAAGATCAATAGCAGCGGGACCACCGCGTAGATGCTAAGAACACCTCGCCAACTGAGGGTTAGAAGAAGGACCCCAGTCAACGCCGGGCCGAGGACGTCTCCGATGTTGCCGCCAACACCATGGATCGAAAGAGCGGAGCCGCGCCGGTCGGCGAACCGCTGTGACAGAGCTGCGGCTGCGGGCAGGTGCCACATAGCGGCTGCCGCCGCGACGGCAGCCATTCCTAGCAACAAAACCGGGTAGACCGGGGAGATGCTCATGATCAGCCAACCCACGCCAAACAACCCCATACATCCGGCCAGAACCGCGCCCCAATGTCTCCGGACCATATCGGTCACCACTCCACCGGGGAGAGCGATGATCCCCGAAACTACTTCACGCGTAGCGGAGATAGCGCCAACCTGAAGGCCATTCAGGCCGAAAGTAGCAACAACCTCTGGCAACATCACGAAGAAGCTCTGGCTGAACCAGTGAAAAATTCCGTGGCCTGCGCTTAACCCGGTCAAAATGAACGGCGCAGCGTTCCGCATTCCACGGGTCTCTGGGTTGGTTATTTGTGAGTTGGTTTCCGCCATATAATCTCGTCTTCTGAACCCCTTCGGCCGTTTAATAAACGCTAGGTCGCCATACGGTGATAGTTTCACGCTTAAGAACATGGCGAACTATAGGTCTGCGCTTCTAGCGCGTCAACCTAAATGTTGAACTAATGACCGCTGTTTCGCGAGCCACGTGATATGATTCGGCTTCTCAGTTATCAACGCGTCGCCAGACGCTGCGGGCTTAATGGAAACGACAGCCAAGACGAAAAAACCGATCTACTACGGTTGGTACGTTTGTGCCGCGACGATGTTCATCGCATTCGTCGCCACCGGCGCACGCAATAGTTTTGGCGTGTTCGTCGTACCGATGAGCGAAGAGTTCGAGTGGAACAGGTTTACCATCTCCGCAGCGGCCGCAGTGGGCGTTTTGGTCAATGGAGTAACTCAGCCTTTCATGGGTCGAATATTCGACCGAACCGGGGGCCGTAAGCTAATCCTGATCAGCCTCGCGGTCATCGCAGTTGGAACCGCACTTCTCGCCCTAACATTCCATATCCTCTTCTTAGCGTTTGTATTCGGAATTGTCGTTTCCATGGCGCAAAGCGGTCCAGGCACGTCCAACACCGCCGCGTTGATGTCTAGGTGGTTCAAGCGCCTCCGCAGCACCGCTATCAGCATCAACTCCGCCTCTCTGTCTCTCGGTGGTCTGATCATGGTGCCGCTTTCGATGTATCTACTGCAGGTAACGAATTGGCGAGTGGCCTGGATCGGACTTGGAATCATCGTTCTCTCGGCCCTACCGCTGGCGTACTTTTTCCTTCACGAGAGCCCCGCCGATAGGGGGCTACACCCTGACGGCGACCCGGAGCCAAATGGTGGTCAAGACGGCAAGCCTCGTCGGGAGGTTGTGGGGCCGTTGGAAGTGGAACAATGGCGTGACTCGTTCAAATCGGCTCCCATTTGGCAGATGTCTGCTTCTTATTTCATCTGCGGAACCACAACGTTCGTTCTATCGGTGCATTTCATTCCTTACGCTCTGGATCGTGGCGTTTCAGGAAGCACCGCCGCCCTCATCTTCGGCTTTATGATGGGTCTTAACATCATCGGCGCCCTGGGCGCGGGTATTCTGTCCGATAAAATAGGCGGTACCAAAAATTGGTTGGCATTGGCCTATTTCATGAGGGGCATTGCCTACATCGTTTTGCTAACAGTGGATTCGGTCGCCGGATTGTGGATATTCGCCAGTATTGCCGGATTTTCATGGGTGGCGACCCCGGTACTGACCTCTTCGCTGACAGCCGACGTCTATGGGCTGAAAGCATTGGGGACCATCTCCGGTTTTACCTTTATGTTTCACCAATTTGGCGGATTCGGAAGCGTGTTGCTTGCAGGAGCCCTGTACGACTTGACGGGTAGTTACACGATTCCTTTCGCCCTGGTTGGCGCATTGCTGTTCCCTGCCGCCCTCTCCGCGTTCAGCATCAAAGAACGCAAATACTCGATTCGGTACCAGACACCAATCTCCAATGCGGCCGGGATCGGGGATTAACGGGCCGTGCCCCTTCCACCCGGTCGGCGTTCAGTGCGTACCGCAGCAAAAGGCCCAAACCACCGAATTGAGATCCGGGCCAAACTTGTGCCTAAAACTGGCGGAGGGAGTGGGATTCGAACCCACGATGAGGTTGCCCCCATAACGGT
>VFHG01000303.1 GCA_009392075.1 SAR202 cluster bacterium | reverse complement strand
CCACCATGTCCAGCAGGGCCAGAAGGGCGGTAGGGGCGTTGCCGACCACGGCGATGGCGCCGTTCAGATGAGGCGTCAGTTCCCGGATCGCTGCCACGGAACGGGTGGTGCCGTCGGACTTGGCCCGCTCGGCGGTGTTGGGTGTGTCGATCTGGCAGTGGGTGGTGATGCCGCACTTGCTGAGCAGGGCCTTGGAGATGCCGACTTCCACCATGCGCACGTCGGTGACTACGGCGGCTTTAGCCTTGATGGCGGCGATGCCTTTCTCAATCGCGCCGGGGCTGAACCCCACGGTCTTAGCGATCTCTGGGTCGCCTTCTGCGCGGACGATGCGGCAGATCACGTACCGTTCTTCGGGCGTGAGGCCGTCCAAGAGGGGCAGACTGGCTTCAACTACCTTAATGCTGCGGCGGTCAATCTCGTCTGGAAGTAGCGCGTATTTTTCAACTAATGACATAACAATCCCGATATTACCGGGAAGTCATTATAGCCCGTTTCGCGGTGTGTGGGCAGTGGTAAAGGCGAAAAAGGGGATACTGAGCTAATCCGGACTGGTGGGGCCGTCTTCACTCAGGCGGAAGATTTCCCTGGCAACTTGCAGTTCGTCGGGGCCTTTGCGCTCTTTCAAGAACATGGTTGGGTCATGGAGCAGTTTGTTGACGATGGCCTTGGTCATGGCGTCCAGCGATTCCAGCGCCTCTTCGTCAAGCTTCCCGTTCAGCTTTCGCAGGGTCTTGTTCAGTTCGGACGAGCGGACTTGGTCGGCACGGTTGCGGAGTTCGATAACCGTGGGCAGGGCCTCCAGGTCCAGGCACCATTGCCGAAATTGCTGGGCTTCGTCGGTGGCTAATTCCTCGGCCCATTCCGCTTCCTTGGCCTTCTTCTCGCGGCTAGCCTGGGTCGCTGATTCGAGGTCGTCGACATCGTTCAAGAAGACATTTTTTACCTGGGCGGCTTCGGGGTCGATGTCTCGAGGGACGGCGATGTCGATGAGCAAGAGGGGCCGGTCCGGGCGGGCCGCCATGGTGTCGCCGATCAGGTCTGCTTGCAGCACGTATCCGGGAGAGCCGGTGCAGCCGATGACGATATCCGTGTCACGCAGTGCCTTGGGCATCCCGCCAAATGGCACCGCATGGGCCGAGAGGTTGGCGGCCAGCTCTTCCGCCCGTTGGAACGTCCGGTTGGTTACGGTGATGTCGGTTACGCCCGACAGACCCAGGACCTCAGCGGCTAGTTCCCCCGCCTCACCGGCTCCCACCACCAATACCCGGCTGCTAGATAGGTCGCCCAACACGGACTTGGCCATCTCGACGCAGGCGCGGCTTACTGAAAGGGCGTTTCTGCTGATGCCAGTCTCGCGCCGGACCCTTCGGCCTACTCGGAGTGCCTGCTGGAACAACTGGGCCAGTGGCCCCTGGGCGGTGCCGGCCGTGGTGGCGGCTTCGTAGGCGTCCCGCACCTGGCCGATTATCTGCTCCTCGCCGAGAATCATTGAATCTAGGCTGGAGGACACACGGAATAGATGGTGGATGCAATCGTAACCGCGGTAGACGTAGAGATACCGGTCAATGTCCAGCAAAGAGATGCCGAAGCGTTCGACCAAGAATTTCTTCACCCGGTTTGCGCCGGTCTCTGGGTCGTCGTTAGGGAGGTCTAGGGTGTAGAACTCGGACCGGTTGCAGGTGGAAAGGATAACGCCACCCACCTGCTGGCCGCTCATCGCGCTCAGGGCCTCGGGAAGCTGTTCTTTGTTCAGCGAGAGGCGTTCCCGGACTTCTACGGGCGCGGTCCGGTGGTTCAGTCCAACGACAAGGAATTCCAAGTTCTCTCCGGGGATATGTTTTCGGTTGGTTCCGTTCACCAGTCGGCTTTCCCTATTCACTGGGCAGACAGATCAAGGGAATTGATAATCATGGAAAATCGGGAAAATAACCTTCAGAGGGCCGGTATTCTGGGGCCGGAAGACTGTGCAAATCTATAAAAACCTATTGAATACTGTTAATTTTCTGTCAAACAAATAAGGCTACATGGGAGTGTAGTAGGCCCAATCCCGCCTGTCAACGGGAGTCGGTGGAGCGATTTGGCAATAGATTTTTCTGGGCTAATCGTCTTTTTAGACAGCTGGTTCGAGCGCTGTATCCTGGGGCGCTTCATCAATGATCGGCGACAGATTGCTGCTGAGATTTCTGACGGTGGAATTAAATAATGAGGTCCCCAAAGCGAACGCGGCAACCGCAAGCCCGCCGGCCGCGATGGCAATGGGAGCGTTCCATATACTCGTTAGGGCGCTCGCCTGCAGTCCGCCCAGCGGCATGATGCTCCAGGTCATCCCGTAAAACCCCATGACCCGGCCCCGCATCCGGTCCGGGACCATGATCTGCAAAGAACTCTGGATTGAGATCATGTACAGGGAATTGAAGATTCCCATGATGAACATCAAGCCCATGGCCAACGAGAGAGAGCCCACGTACTCGGCAGTCAGGGCAAAGGCCGCCACCGCCAGGCCGAACAACACCGCTCCGGCAATGATTGCGAGGCCGCGGTGGGGCACGCTCCCACGGGCGCCTATGTACAGAGTGTTAACAAGCGCGCCTGCGCCGGACATTCCCAGGAGTAACCCCTGGCCCTTGGCTCCCACATCCAAGATGTCCACAGCAAAGATGGGCATTAGCATAACGTAGGCCATACCGAAGAAACTGTTGAAGAATGTCATGCTGATCAGGAAAGAAAAGACGGAATGGACCTTGATAAACTTCAAGCCTTCTTTAATATCTTGAAGCGGATTGCCCAGCGCTCCCCTAGGAATGGCCGGTATCTTGAGCCGTCCCATCACTACAGCCAACACCACGAAACCCATTCCGGATATGTAGAGGGCTGATTGGGTGTTGATCAGATCGATGAGAATCCCGGCTATCCCCGGGGCGATAATCCGCGTGCCCTGCCAGATAACCGAGTTCATCGCCACCGCGCTCATCATTACCTTCCGCTCGATGAGGTGGGGGTAGAGGGCCTGACGGGCCGGATTGTCGAAAGCCTCCACACCGCCGGCCAGAAATGCTACCACCAGTACGTGCCAAGCCTCCACAACATCCAAGAGGGTCAGAGTCGCCAGCAAAAAGACCAGGCTGCCTGTGGTGAGTTGGGTGAACATGATCAGACGGCGCTTGTCCAATCGGTCTGCGAAGACGCCGCCAAAGAGGTTGAAAAAGATCCCCGGGATGGCGTTGGCCGCGCCGACCAGGCCTAAGGACCAGGGGTTGCCGGTGATCTCGTAGATGAGCCAGCCCTGGCCCACCCGAAACATTTGGAACCCGCTCACCGACGCTAGTAGGCCAAACCAATAGGCGCGGTAGGCCGGATAGCGTAGGGCCGGCGGAATTCCGAAGTTGCTCTTCTCTACGGGAGCTTCATTTTCTGTGAATTGGTGCAAATCAGAGTGTTAATAGTCCACGAAATCTGGAGAGAAACCCCGTCCGAGCCGTCAGGGGACTTTTAGCTACCGGCCAAATACTAACAGCGAGCCGGGTGGGTGCCAACCTAAAAGGTAATAAAAAAGCCTCCATGATTGTCAGGAGGCTTTTTTAGCAGGAAGGTTCCCTGATGCAGCCCAAATATTGGGCCGGACCGCTTGTCGTTAGAAGGTTTGCCGGTTGTCTAAATTGCCTGGGTTGACTACACCGGCTCGGGTTGGTTGGTCAGCATCTCATCTAGGATTCGCTGCAGGGCCATGGTATGGCTGCAAACTTCTCTGGTGGCGAAGAAATGGCAATCGCAGCGCCAGGCGCCGTCTTCGAATCGGACATCATATTGGTCGTGATTGCCCTTAAACGTCGCGGCGAAGCTTGTGATGTTTACTCGGTCTTTTTCTTCAGCGTATTGCCTTGCCTTTTCGATCTTGGAGATAATGCTGGAGTCCATCAACACCTCCTACTTAACCGATGGTGGACACGTTCGGAGTCCGAAAATTCGCGTCCGTCCAGTAGATGTTAAAGGTGTCAACCGGCCGGGTCAAGCAGGATTATGACAATCTGAAAACAGTTTTAGACCGTTCTGTCGGCAGGGCAAGACCGGACCGGAAAGCAACAATAACCGTTGACTGCCTTCGGCTGGTCAAATACAATTCA
>VFHG01000302.1 GCA_009392075.1 SAR202 cluster bacterium | reverse complement strand
TCGTCCATGTATCTTCAACCTTGATTTACTACTTGATTGAGAAACGGCGGGGGTATTCTAGCAAACCCACCAAGGTTGCGCGACGGAAACGCGTCCTCGCCGGTTCGGGCGGTGGTCCGTACCCCCAAGGCTGGGGCGAAACGGGTACCGGGTAGAGGTAGACGCTCTGGGCGCTTCAGAAGAGCGGTATGCCGAGGTCACTGGCCGCTGAAAGCTAAAACAGATACACGTCACCGTGTTTGTGATGCCTTTGATCGGGTGTATCTTATGCGGCAGGATAACGGTGATATCCTCCTGGATGTCTGCTTCCAAGTCCACCACGAAATCGTGGGGCTCAACACCTCGCGGGCCCTGGCGCCGGCGATGGCTCCCAGCCTCTGGATGACCTCCCCAGTGTTGGCGGGGTCGGTGTTGACCAGTATGAATGCGTTAGCCGCCACGGCGTGACCTCCTATTCTGTGGCGAATCTACTAGTTGGAAGTTACCCCAGATCCAATCTCGATTTAGGCGAAGCTTAGCACTGCAACAGCTTTGGAAATAAGGGGATCTAGGCCGTCTAACTTGTCTGTTTCCTCAGATGTGATTATGCTAGCGGCAAGATATTTGGGGGGTCGCAGACCGGCCAAGTTTGCGGCCCTAGTCCGGAAGTTTTCAAACGACACGAAGGAAGGTTCCAATGGCTAATATTATCTCCGCCAAAGACCTCAACGGCCTGCTACACGGTAAGTCCAAGTTCGCGCTCATCGATGTTCGGGAAGCAGGCGAATACAACAGTTCCCACATCGCCGATTCCAGCCTGATTCCCCGGAAGGAACTGGAATTCAGGATGGATGTCTCAGCCCCTGTGAAGGGCGAGCTACTGGTTATCTGCGACGACGACGGCCGCCGGGCCACGCTGGCCGCCGCGACGCTAGAAAGCATGGGCTTCAACAACGTGTCGGTCCTGTCCCATGGCATCAACCAGTGGTCAACCGAGGGCTTTCCCACCGAGTGGGGCAGCAACGTGATCAGCAAGGACTTCGGGGAACGAATGGAGGTTGAGCATCACGTCCCGGAGATCGAAGCAACCGAACTGCACGAACGAATCGAGCGCGGCGATAAGCTGGTGATCTTAGACACGCGGACGCCAGAGGAGTACCAGCGGTTCTGCATCCCTGGCGGCCGAAGCGTGCCCGGTGGCGAGCTGGCCCTGCGCGTTACCGACATCACCAAAGACCTGGACAAGGACACGACAATCATCGTTAACTGCGCCGGCCGGACCCGTAGCGTCATCGGCACCCGCGTGTTGCAACGCATGGGTTGGACCAACATCTTTGGGTTGAAGAACGGAACCTCCGGCTGGCTGCTGGCCGGCTACGACCTGGAGACCGGTGGCGACCGGTTGGGCCTGCCGGAACCCTCGGAAGAGGGCCTGGCCGCTGCCTTAGAGTATGCCGACCAGCTGGCCGAAGAAGACGGCGTCCGATACCTGGACGTGGACACTGTTCAGTCTATGCTGGACGAACGGAAAGAGAAGACCTGCTATTTCGTGGATGTCCGTACCACCGAGGAGTACGCCGCGGGTCACATCCCGGGCTTCCGTTGGTTCCCCGGGGGACAGGTGGTGCAGCGCTCCGACGATGTGCTGGTGGTCAAGAACTGCCCGGTGGTCTTCTGCTGCGACGGCAAGGCCCGCGCCACGTTCATCGCCTCTTGGTACCGGCAATTCGGGTTCGAAGAAGTATATGCTGTTGACGGTGGGTCGACCGCCTGGGCCGCGAGTGGACGCCAGTTGGAGTCCGGCTCCGGCGACGCGATACCCAGCGGTCTCGAGGCAGCCCGCGGCCAGGTGGATATGGTCTCGCCCCAGGAACTGGATGCCGCCAAACCGGCTTCGGTCATCTGCGTTGAGATCAGTTCGGATTTCGCTGCCGGCCACGTTTCCGGCGCCCGTTGGGCACCCAGAGGCTCCCTTGAGATGGAGATAGCCGGGATCGCACCCGACAAGAGCGCGGCCATCGCGGTTACCTGCAACAACGGCCAGAACGCGACCTTGGCCGGGGCAACCCTCAAGGAGATGGGCTACCAGGACGTCTCGGTCTTGGAGGGCGGCATCGCTGCCTGGCGGCAGGCGGGGCTAGGGGTGGAGCAGGGCCTGTCGGGAGTGATGCGCCCGCCCACGGACATCGTCCCGTCTGGCCCTGAGCGCAACTTCGCTGACATGATGAACTACCTCCGCTGGGAAACGGCCCTAGGCGAGAAATACGCCGCTGACTAGCCGGGCACGGTGTGCTTAAATGAAAAAGCCTTGGCTGACACAGCCGGGGCTTTTTTCGGCGGATGTTTAGTCCGGTTCAAAAGATCTTCTTCCCTTACCTGTTGTCCCTGAAGCGGGGGTTTCCAACCCGCCTAGGCCTGAACAAAATGCGTTTGGCCCGGCGCGGTATCTCTGAACCGGCCAGATAGCAACTACTTTCCAACTACGGATTCGATCAATGAGAGCAGGTTAAAAACCCGCGCCTACGAGTACCACCGAATCTTGGGGTGGGGTCCCTAAGTCTATATAGCCCATTTGCCGGCTGCGCTTAACTAATCTGCAGCCGCTACTCCGACGGTGGGCAGCCGGTGGTCTTTTATGGTGAAGACAGTCCCGGTGGCGAGTAGCAACAGAGCGATGTTGCTCCAGATGGCGATGGCGTAGGTGCCCTGAGAGTCGTAGAGTACTCCTCCAAGGTAGGCGCCCAGTCCGGACCCCAGGGGCATCACGGCGAACATGGTGCCGTAGATCGTCCCCAACTGGGATATCCCGAAGCGGTCGGAGGCATAGGCAGCCGTGATGGAGGTGGTGGCGTTCCAAGAGAACCCCACCAAGAGAATCCCCACCAATAATGCGGGGATGCCTAGAGAGGGGACGTTTAGGAAGGGAATCCCCATGGATAGCAAGACTAGGATGAATCCAATTGCCCTTAGGTTGTAGGAGAAACTGAGCAGCCTTCGGCGGCCGTGCTGGTCCGACAGGTGCCCCAACAACAACGCGCCGATGATGGCCGACGCGCCGATAAGGCTGAACGCCCCGGCGGCCACTAACTTGTGGTACCCCAGGTCCTGGAAATAGGTTACGAAGTGAGCGTTCACGAAGCTCATGGTGTAGCCTCAAACGAAGTACCCCAGGGTGAGCCTGACAAACAACGGCGTGCGAATGGCTTCTCGGAACGTTGCATCCCGGCCAAGTAGTTTTTCTCCTTCGCTTTTGGCTGCCCTGCCCTGGCCTCCCTCCGACGCTCCCAAGGGTTCCAACCCCATGTCTTGGGGCCGGTTTCGGATCAGCATGAACCCTGCAGGTAATACCAAGAGCAGCAACAACAACGCCAGGAACCAATAGGCCTCTTTCCAGGTAAAGATCACCAGGAACAGGGAGGCGCCCGGCACCAGGATCATCGCGCCGAAGGACCCGGCGCCGTTGACAAGTCCCAGTGTCAATCCCCTTTTGGTGTGGAACCAGGCGCTAACGATCTTGGTCAGGATTGGGCCGGTGCACAGGGTGATGCCGATGCTCATGATGGCGAACAGGGCGTAGAGCTGACCTAGGGAGTTGATGAAAGGGATGAATAGCAGGATCATACCCATGACCGCCACACCGGAAAGGACGGCAGCCTTGGGGCTGTATCGGTCGGCCAAATAGCCGGCCAACGGCCGCAGTAACCCTGAGATCATGAAGGTCAACGCGAAGGCCAGAGACAGGGAGCCCCGGCTCCAGCCGAACTCCTCTGTCATCGGCTTGAGGAATACGCCGAAGGAGAACTGGCCGCCGGCCACCCCGAATGAGACCAAGACGCAGCCCGCCACAACGAACCAGCCGAAATAGGTATTCCGTGAGAATAATCTCATCTTTGCCCTTTAGACCGGCTCTACCGCTGGACTGGTGAATGATGCCGGAGACGGTTGGAAAAGCCAGACCTCGGTCTGGGCCGGCAGCGCTCCCGGCGAGAACTCGGCGGTGTGGCCGTCCAGCCGCTTGACCCTGGACTGTGTGTTCAACCAACCGTCTGGTGGCTCTAATCCGGTGTCGCCGGCCATCAGACCGGGGATCTGATAATGCATGGGGATCACGACCTTGGGTTTCAACATTTCGATCAAGGAATCAACCTCTTGGTAGTTCAGCAGATGGTTGGAGTCGTCCACCGTCACCAACAGCACGTCGATCTCACCGATGGCCCGGGCTACTCCCGCCGGCCAGTCGGCCCGGTTGTCCCCCAGATGGAGGAAGCTTACTCCTCCGGTCTCCAGGCGGAACATCACGTTGGGAAATTCCCGCAGCCGCGACGCCCCAGAGTGCAGGTCCAGCACGCCCCTTATGCGCATGTCCTGGCAGGTGAATTCACCGGGCATCCTGATCAAGG
>VFHG01000301.1 GCA_009392075.1 SAR202 cluster bacterium | reverse complement strand
AAATGGTTAGCTACGTGCCGTCGCGCCTTCGGCTATTTCCACGTCCCAAGGGCCAGACAAACGGCCTTTTGTGGTACCACCCATCAAGTATTTGTTGGGGTCATGGCCCCACTGCTCAGCCGGCATCTCGTAGGAGATCTCGATGCCATTACCGTCAGGGTCTCGGATATAAATTCCTATGGCGTGGCCATGATCCGAGACGCGTTCAATCGTAATCTTCTTCTCTTTGATCCGGAAGTAGAGGTCTCTCAAGTCATCGAGGCTCTCCATGTACCATGCCATGTGGTTTAACCCCACCTGCCCCTTTCGAGGGCCATCGGCGTCGTCTCCCACTTCCGTCAAAGCAATATCATGGGAATTTCCCAAATCGGCACTCATAAAGGCTGCCCGACCAGGGGTGAAGCCGTAGGTATGCAGACCCAAAAGATCCTCATACCAGTCCTTAGCTTTTTCCGCGTTGCGCACGAAGATATTGACGTGTCCCAGCTGCCTCGGCTTATAACCCATGATGCGCCTCCTTGCATGCTGCAGATTTTGTCGGCGAGAGTATCATATTGGCTACGTTAGCAACAACGAAACTTGAAGATGGGAAAGATCGAATGTCCTCCACAGATTTCGACATAATTACTATAGGGGGAGGCTTAGGAGGTGCCTCACTAGCCAAAGTCATGGCGGAGCATGGCGCGCAAGTTCTCGTTCTAGAATCAGAGACCAAGTTCAAAGACCGAGTCCGCGGCGAGGCGATGGTTAGTTGGGGAGTAAACGAGGCAAAAGAGTTGGGGGTATATTCCAACCTCAGGGATGCAGGGGGATGGGACGTGGAATTCCTTGAGGTCTCTCTTGAAGCTGGCAAACCAGTGCGCCGCCAGCTCCGCTCTACAACTAACCCGAGCGAGCCAAGATTTAACTTTTATCACCCCGATATTCAGGAATCCCTGCTCCAGGCTGCATCCGACGCAGGAGCCGTAATCCAGCGGGGCGCAAGGGTTAGGCATCTGAGGCTAGGCGATTCCCACGTAGTGGTCGCAACAGTTGCCGGCGTTGAAAAAGAGTTTACTGCGCGACTAGTGGTAGGTGCGGACGGACGATACTCTAGGGCACGAGGTTGGGGTGGATTTCAAGTGTCAGAAAACCCTGAATCTACATTTTGCGCCGGGTTATTGTTTCAGGGCATGACTGCGCCGGATGACACGACCCATAATTTCCGGATATTCGAAAAAAGCTTGAACGCGCTCCTTTTCCCTCAACGAAGCGGAATGGTCCGGGCATACTTATGCTACCCAATGGCTTGGGGTGAACAGCTCAGCGCCGACAAAGACATCCGGCGGTTCATCAACTGGTCGGTGGAAGCAGGTACCCCCAAGGGATATTTCGAGGGAGCAGTTCCAGCCGGCCCATTGGCTTCGTTTAAATCGGCGTCTACGTGGGTTGAGCACCCCTACCGAGGCGGCGTAGCGTTGATTGGAGATGCTGCCGGAGCTACCGATCCAATGTGGGGTCAGGGTTTATCGCTTACGTTACGAGACGTTCGAGTATTACGGGATCATCTACTCGGCGAACGGGACTGGGCAAAGTCAGGACACGCATATGCTGAAGAACATGACCGCTACTTCACGGTGTGCAACACAGTTCAGGCTTGGCACGAACGGTTGTTGGTGGAGACTGGCCAAGAGGCCAATGCTCTCCGTGCTCGGGTATTCCAGTTGTGGCAGCTAGACCCGACTCGCAGGCTCGATACTTTTGCCAGCGGCCCAGATCATCCGATCGATGAATCCGTGCGCCGCCGGTTTTTCGGAGAGGACTGGTGATATTCCCGATATAACCGTCCAAAGTTCCAAACTAAGTTCCATGTTGCCGAAGAAGACCCGACGGCCCAAGGTTAGGATTTGGCATTGGGTCCGGTGAGCATACCGCCACCATCACCAGTACCCCACCCCCTATGCCTTCCCGATGGGGGTATCATTGGGAAAAGATCGCCTGGGCACTTGCTACATCACATGGCACCTATATGGTTATGATTCGATACCTGGGAGACCAATATGGAAATCGTCGTGCTTGGTGCTGGAGCCTTAGGATCCATTATTACGGGCCATTTGGCTCGTGCCGGAGAGTCCGTTTCATTAATCGCTCGCGGGGACCGGGCACGATTTTTGCAGCAAAATGGCGTCACGGTGACTGGACTGAGTAAATTCAACGCATCTTGCCCCGTAATAACAGATGCCAATGCGCTATCTGGGGGAGACGTCTTAATCTTGGCAGTTAAGAGCCACGATGTGGACGCGGCTCTGGCGAGCGTAGCGGATATGAAGTTTTCCAGTGTGTTGTCGGTGCAAAACGGGGTGTATGGCAATGAACAACTAGCTAGAGTTTTTGGATCGCAGGCAACATTAGGTGCCACGGCTTCGTTTAGCGGCGAAGTGTCTCCTCAAGGAGAAGTGAGATTCACAGTCAACGGAGGTTTCTTCATCGGCGAACTTCCATCTGGTCTTTCTCCGCGGGTAGAGGATCTAGCAACAACTTTGGCAAATTCGGGAATCAACGCTGAAGCTGTTCCAAACATCCAAAGCCTTCAGTGGTCGAAATTCGTGCTATGGGTGGCGTACACCTCTATATCGGTTCTTACGAGGCTTCCCACCTACAAGTTCCTGTCGGACCAGGATACTGCGCTGCTGTGTGCTCGCATCATGAGGGAAGTGGCAAACGTCGCTAAGCATCGCGAAATCGCTTTAGAGGATGTGGGTTTTCCTGTGATTTCGGTCGTCAATGATACTGAAGATGCGGCAGTGGCAGTCCTCAACAAGTTTAGCAACGACCTCGAAGAAAATTCCCCGTACCATCGGATGTCGACCTTGCAAGATCTGGAAAACGGAAAGCGCCTAGAGATTGACGCTACCCTGGGTTATGCCGTTGATGCCGCACAAATGTGCGGACTGCCCGCGCCAACGTTAGATGTTTGTTATACATTGATCAAAGGAATCAACAGGCTTCTTTAGCGGTTAGTTTTTGTCCAACTGCGGCCGTGACCACGCCCCCACCGTCACCAGTACCCCACCCCCGGTGCCTTCCCGATGGGGGGTGCCGCTGAAACACGAAAAGCCACCTTGAACGAGGGGGCTTCTTTCATCTTTGGCGCCGGGCAAAAAAAGAGCGCCTTCAGTAGTTTCTGAAAACGCTCCGCTATTCTAGCATGTGGGAACCTGTTTAGAATTTCTTGGATTTGCGTCGAGCCTGTATGATCGTTATGTGGGCCCGAGCAGCGTCACTCACATAATCGCTAGAAATCAATCGCAATAAGGGGAGCTATGATTCCAAAGGTTAAATTCGGCTTAACACTCTCCAACAGGGGCGTGCTATTAGGTCTAACCCAACCCGAAGAGATCTTGGAGATGGCCGAGCTTGCTGAATCCTCTGAGGCATTCGACCACGTCTGGGTCGGAGATTCGATAATGGCCAAGCCTCGGATGGAATCAATTACCCTGATGTCGGGCATCGCTGCCCGGACAAAACGGGTGAAGATTGGGGTCGCGTGTATGGCCAGCTTCCCTTCACGGGAGCCTATTACCTTGGCATATCAGTGGGCCAGCATGGACCTGCTGTCGAATGGCCGGATGATTTTGGGCGCTTGCATGGGAGGGAGCATCGGCGAACAGGAACATCGGGCCGAGTACACTAACATGGGCATCAAGGGCTCCGACAGGGCGCTGCGTATGGAGGAGAACATCGAAATCCTACGAAAGTTGTGGACCGAGGATAAGGTCGACTATCAGGGACAATTCCACACACTGAAAAGCGCGTTTATAGAGCCCAAGCCGGTGCAAACCCCTCCTCCGATCTGGGTCATAAGCAATCCCCGGCTCGCCACAGGTAAGCCTCACATCATCGAGAGGTCTTTGCGGAGGGTGAGCAGAATGGGAGACGGCTTTATGACTACCGCCAATCCTGCGGATCAGTTCGGGGAGTTACGTCGCCGCGTCATGAAGTACGCCGGAGATTACGGCCGTAGCTTTGAAGGACTCCCTTGCTCCCTTTATTACAATATCAACATAAACGAAGACAGAGAGGCGGCATTCCAAGAGTCTAAAACCTATTTGGATCAGTACTACTCGGTGGACTACAAGCGAGAGGTGGTGGAAAACTGGGTAGCCTTGGGGTCTCCGGAGCAATGCATCCAGCAGTTGCAAACTTTTGTGGATGCCGGGGCGACTGACATCTTGCTCCGTATCCCGTCCTGGGATCAGAGAGGACAATTCCGGCGCCTGGTGGAGGAGGTGCTACCTCATTTCCTGTAACGGCGATGTATTAGATTGAGGACAACCGGCCGTCGAGAAGATGGGTGCGTGGCTCACCGGGCCACCCAGTATCCGTTACTTCGACAACGCAGGTGTGTAGGTCACTGGTCG
>VFHG01000300.1 GCA_009392075.1 SAR202 cluster bacterium | reverse complement strand
CCAATGTAGCCGCTCATGCACTCGGCGATGGTGCCGAAGCCGGGCCGGTCTTTATAGGGTCCGGTCTGTCCGAATCCCGAAAAACGCAGCATAACCAGCTTGGGGTTTACTGCTTGGAGGTCGTCTGGCCCCAGTCCCCACCGCTCCATTGCGCCGGGCCGGAACCCCTCGATCAGAACATCTGCCTGGGTCGCCAGTTTTTTGAGAATATCTTGGCCTTCGGGCGTAGCCAGGTTCAAGGTGATGGATTTCTTGTTGCGGGAGTGGACCTTCCACCACAGCGAGACCCCGTTGGCGAAGGGTCCCCAGTTGCGCAGCGGGTCGCCGGCGCCGGGGCGTTCCACCTTAATCACCTCGGCGCCGAAGTCGGCCAGCAGGCTGCTGGCGGTTCCCCCGGCGACGATGATGGACAGGTCCAGGACTTTCAGGCCTGCGAGCGGCCCTTGGGCTGTGGTCAAATCTTCCCCCGTTTTGGCCTGTTCTCAAGTCTTGAGAATGGCCTGTTTCAAGTTGATTAATACTACCAGTCGGCTTGGAGCCGGAAAAGGCGGCCGCAACACCTCCCAGAACCACCTGATCTAGTCTGTAACCGCGTTGGGGTCTCTGCTATAATCTGGGACGATTCCGGGGCCATCACCGGCGGCCTCGATACGCCCAGGTTAAACAACCGCTATGTTAGACGATTATTTCAGGCAATACGGGCTCATCGCCATTTTCACGGTGGTGGCCATCGGAGTTCCCATCAGCATGCTGATGATGTCTTCGATGGCGGGCCGCATCGGCCTCCGTCCCAACAACCCTACAGAGATCAAGTCGGATACCTACGAGTGTGGTGTCGAGCCCATCGGCGGACGATGGGAGCTATTCAACTTCCGCTATTACATGTTCGCCATCCTCTTCGTCATCTTCGACGTTGAAGTGGTGTTCCTTTACCCCTGGGCGGCCAAGTTCCAGCAACTTGAACTGTTCGCGTTGATCGAGATGGCCGTATTCGTAGGCATCCTTGTTGTTGGCCTGGCATACGCCTGGCGCAAGAATGACCTGGAGTGGAGTTAGGCGACGCCGATGTCATTGGAGATTGGGCAAGGGGACGGACCCCTACAGTCACGGACTTGGGATCTAGACCGGCATGAAGGATCAATGGTCCAGGATCTGAAAGACGCGTCCATCGAACCACTGGCCGAGCCCACCATCGAGGTTCCCGACGATCTCAAGAACAACCTGATGATCACTTCGGTGGATGCCTTGGTCAATTGGGGTAGAAAGTCGGCCCTCTGGCCGGTGACTTTCGGTCTGGCCTGCTGCGCCTTCGAGATGATTGCCAGCGCCATGGGCCGTTTCGATATCGCCCGGTTTGGCATGGAAGCCTTCCGCGCCTCACCCCGCCAGGCCGACCTGATGATCGTGGCCGGGACAGTGACCTGGAAGATGTCCCCGGCGATCAAACGTATCTACGACCAGATGGCCGAGCCCAAGTGGGTGATTTCCATGGGCGTCTGCGCCACCAGCGGCGGCCCTTACTACGGTTCCTACAGCGTGGTTCCCGGCGTGGATCATATCATTCCAGTCGATGTTTACGTGCCCGGCTGCCCGCCCCGTCCCGACGCATTGCTCTATGGCATAATGGAGCTACACGAGAAGATAAAGAGGTACCACAACCTGCCCAACGGCCCCAGGTTGAACCCCTTTGGGCGGGGCTCCAAACCGGAGAGCCCCTAGATGGTCGTTCAACAATTGACCGGCGAGGAACTTTCAGAAAGGGTTGGCGCAGCGGTTCCCGATTCAGTGGTTGCATCCGTTGATGGCGTCCTTTTTGTCGAGCCGGCAAAGATTGCCGACGTCGCCGGTTTCATGAAGTCGGACTCGAGACTGGATTTCAACTTCCTAAACTCCATCTCGGCCGTCGATTACATCAACCATTTCGAGGTCGTCTATCACCTGACCTCCATGAACAAGCACCACACGGCCATCGTCAAGACCCGCCTGGACGGCCGCGACGAACTGATATTACCTTCGGTCTACCACCTGTGGCGGGGGGGCGATTTCCAAGAACGGGAGATCTGGGACCTGATGGGAATCAGTTTCTCGGGACACCCAAACCTAAAGAGAATCATGCTGTGGGAAGGCTTTGATGGCCACCCACTGCGAAAGGACTATTTGTAGTCATCAGCCATCAGACGCTAACCGCTGAAAGCTGAAACCTGACTGCTCCCTTATGCCGATCCAAACCGAGCCGATGACGGTCAATATCGGGCCTCAACACCCCAGCACACACGGGGTGTTTAGGCTGCGCGTTACCTTTGACGGCGAGGATATCTTGGAAGTTGAGCCGATCTTTGGCTACCTCCACCGTGGCACCGAGAAGCTGGCTGAAGAGCGCAATTACACCCAGATAGTCACCTTGACCGACCGTTTGGACTATGTTTCGTCCATGATCAATAACCAGGCATACTGCCTGGCGGTGGAAGAACTGATTGGGGTCGAAGTTCCCCAGCGGGCCAAATACCTGAGGACCCTGACCGCCGAACTGCAACGGGTGGCCAGCCACCTGATGGGCATCGGTTTCTTCCTCCAGGACCTGGGCACACTGGGAACGCCACTGATGTATGCCTTCCGTTTGAGGGAACGGATCCTGGACCTGTTTGAGATGCTCTGCGGAGCTAGGATCACCGTGAGTTACATGCGCCCCGGTGGTGTGTTCTTCGACGCACCGGACGATTTCTGGCCGGCCTTGGACCAGTTCCTGAAGGACTTCGACACCGAATACAAAGAGCTCGAGCAACTGATCTTGGAGAACGAGATTGTCATGGTCCGCACTCGAGGAGTCAGCCTGCTGCCTTTGGAACTAGCCATCAACAACTCGGTCAGTGGCCCATCGCTCCGGGCCAGCGGGTCCGATTGGGACTGGCGCAAGATGGCGCCCTACGACGCCTACGACCGCATGGAATTCGACATCCCAACCGCCACCGGCGGTGACAATTATGACCGGTTCTGGGTGCGAATCCAGGAGATACACCAGAGCATCCGCATGGTCCGGCAATGCATCCAGCAGATCGAGCCTGGCCCGATTCGCGCCGATGTGCCGTTGGTGTTGCGGCCCGAACCGGGCGCTGAGGCCTACGGGCGGGTAGAGGCATCCAAGGGCGAGCTGGCTTTCTATCTGGTATCGGACGGCGGGATCAGTCCTTACCGCTGCAAGGTGCGGTCGCCTTCTTTGATGAACCTGACGACGATCGAGCATCTTCTGGTTGGCTGGAAATTGGCCGACATGATCGTGACGTTGGGCAGCCTGGACATAAACCTGGGTGAAGTGGACCGATGAACTGCGTTCTAGGCCCCGACAACATCTTGCACGATACCCTTTTGTTCCGGGTGATTTACGAAGGCGTGGGCAACGTTTTGCCTTGCGGCTTGTCCTACGTGGTAGCCGGTCTGGCCATAATGATGTTGTTGGTCAATGGCGTGCTCTTGGGCGCCGGGCTGTTTTCCTGGGTGGAGCGCCGGCTGATCGGCCGGTTCCACAACCGAATCGGTCCCAACCGCTGGGGGCCATTCGGTTCACTGCAACCCTTGGCCGACCTAGTCAAGTTGTTATTTAAAGAGGACCTGACACCCAGGGGCGCGGACCGAATCGTATTCGCCATCGTGCCCGTGGCCATGTTGGCCCCGGTGGTGCTGATGATGGCCGTGGTGCCCTTCGCCAAAGACACGGCCCTGGCCAACCTGAACGTGGGCGTCCTGTACATCCTTGCAGTCACATCGATTACGTCCATCGCTATCTTTATGGCTGGATGGTCTTCCAACAACCGGTACGCTATGTGGGGCGCGTCCCGGGGCGTGGCCATCCTTATCAGCTACGAAGTCCCGGTGGTCATGTCCTTGTTGGGCGTGGTGCTGGTGGCCGGATCCATGTCCTTGGACGACGTGGTCTCCGCCCAGACCGTCCCATTCCTTTTGGTCCAACCGCTGGCCTTCTTCGTCTTCTTCGCCGGCACATCTGCGGAGCTGAACCGGACGCCATTCGACTTGGCTGAGGCCGAGTCTGAGATCATCGCGGGGTATCACATCGAGTACAGCGGGGTGAAATTTGCCCTGATCCAGGCCGCCGAGTTCGGCGCCGTCCTGACCTCTTCGGCGGTGATGGTCACCCTGTTCCTCAGCGGCTGGTCAGGCCCCGTCTCTAACTACCTGGGTTGGGCCTGGTTCCTGATGAAGATCGGCGTCTTGGCCTTCATCTTCAGTTGGGTCCGGGCCACATTCCCCCGCCTGCGCATCGACCAATTGCTGGCCTTTGCCTGGAAGTTCCTGCTGCCTCTCAGCATCATCAACCTGTTCGCCACCGCGCTGGAGGTCTATTTCCTCCGCGACGGCTCCGGCGCCCTGGATACGACCGACCTATGGATTATGGCTGGAATCAACTTTGGGGTAGCCTTTGGCTGCCTACTGATCTTCGGCACATTGATCAAAGAGAAAGTACGCCCGGCGGGGCCAGTTACAGGATCCACCCTCTCCCTCAGGGAGGCCGACTGATATGTACGGAATAAATTTGGTCAAAGGTCTGATGGTCACGATGAAGAATCTGACCAAGAGGCCGTTCACCGTCCAATACCCTGAAGAGCGGGTCAAGCAACACCCCCGGTTCCGCGGCGAAGAATTCGTCTGGTACGAAGAGCGATGCACCGGCTGCGCCTCCTGCGCTAAGTACTGTCCGCTAGGGATAATCGAGATAGTGACCACCCCCAGCGAGACCGCTCCGGCCGAGGGCGACAAATACAAGTTGGAAGTTTTCGACATCGCCATAAACCGGTGCATGTTCTGCGGACTGTGCGTCGAGGCCTGCCCATATGACGCGCTATATATGGGCAGCGGGTTCGAGCAAGGCCAGTATTCCAGGAAGAATATGGTCATCGATATCGACCATCTGCGCCAGGCCGAGAAACGCCCCAGCACCTACTTCCGGCCGCAGCTTGAGGACAGCGGCTACGACCCCAGAGGTGGCCGCCCTCTCCATTGGCAGGAGGTAGGCCGGGAGGGCTGGCAGTGGCATCAGAAAGAGAAGGCGGGCATGAGGATCGACCGGCCTGTGCCTTCGGACCTGCTTGAACAAGAGCCACCGGTGGACTCGTCATTCGTAGAAGACAGTGAGGCTGCGCCCTCTCCCGTTGAGGAAGCCGAGTAGATGCTCTTCCAAGACGTAGTCTTCTGGATCCTGAGTGTGATGGCCGTGGTCGGAGCTCTCGGTGTGGTTATGGTGCCGGACCTGTTCCGGGCCGCGCTGCTCTTGATCGTAGTCTTCATCGCAGTGGCCGGGTTCTTCATCCTGCTTAGCGCCGAGTTCTTGGCCGTGGTCCAAGTACTGATCTACGTTGGGGCCATCGCCATTCTGATAATCTTCGCCGTGATGTTGACCCGGGACGTCCAACACGGCAATCTGCCCAATCGAATGCAGATGCCGGCGGCGGTTCTTGCCGCCTTGCTGTTCGCCGCCTTGGTATCGGTGGCGGTGGACACCCAGTGGGAATTCCTGCCCGCCGAGCAGCAAGAGCGCGTCGATCTGGTCCAGACGAGCGCAGTGACCACGCTGACCGGCGACGTTCTGACTGAAGCTGGAATCACCGGCCCCGAAGAACAAGCCGAGGTCCAAAATGCAGGTCTGGCAGACCTTTTGATAAGTGATTACGTGCTGCCCTTTGAGGCAGTTTCGGTGCTGTTGCTAGCGGCGCTGATCGGAGCTTTAGTCCTGGTGAGGCCCGATCCGGGAACGGGGAGGGGCTAGCTGGGCATGTCGTTTGAAGCAATCATGATCGTTTCGGCCATCTT
>VFHG01000299.1 GCA_009392075.1 SAR202 cluster bacterium | reverse complement strand
AGTGGCTGCGGATGCGGCAGCGGTGGTGGCAGCGGTGGTGGCGGCGGTGGATGCGGCGGCGGCGGCGGCGGCTGCGGTTGCGGCGGCGGTGGCTGCGGCGGTCACTAAGCCAAATCCAACATAGTTAATCAAATGGGCCTCAGTTAACTGAGGCCCATTTTTTTGATTAGGTAGTCTACCGTAGTCGTAGAGATTTTCTTGACGCTCGGTAATCCCCGCAGCATAATTCCAGTCTGAAAGGGCAACAACAGGAATTCATCTTTCCCTCCGCCACACCGAGGGAATCTTGCTGGAGACAAACATGGTGCAGTCACCCCACGGCATTAACTTCGAGTCCAACCGGCCTGTAATCATGGGACGAAACGGTATGGTTTCCGCCGGACATCCTTTGGCCGCCCAGGCCGGTATGGCGATCCTGCAAAAGGGTGGGAACGCCATAGACGCCGCCATCGCCACGGCTGCCGCCTTGAATGTGGTAGAGCCCAATATGTCGGGCGTCGGCGGCGATGGCTACATCATGATTTACAACAGAGCGCAGAATAAAGTAGACGTTTGCAACGCCACCGGCGCCGCCCCTTATGCCACCGACCTAGCAACGTATCAGGCGACCGGTATCCCCCAGAAGGGCATCTTATCGGTGTCGGTACCGGGCCTTGTAGACGGGTGGCTGGCGGCCCACGAGAAATACGCCACATTAAGATTGTCTGAGCTTTTCGCCCCCGCCATCGATTTGGCGGATAACGGTTTCCCGGTGTCCCACGTGCTATCAAGGGTCATCGCCGGCGACCGTCTTCTCCAAGAATTTCCAACATCCCAGGCGATCTTCGCTCCCGGTGGCAAAGCTCCAAAGCCAGGAGATGTGATTTGCCAAAAAGACCTGGCAAAGACTTTTCAAACCATCGCCGACGGCGGCCGGGATGCCTTCTACCAGGGCGAGATCGCCGAGGTTATCGTCAAGTTCAGCCAAGAGCAGGGCGGATTGCTATCCATGAAAGACCTGGCCGATTGCCGTTCCCGGTGGGAAGAACCCATCTCCACCACCTATAAAGGCCACTCAGTCTACGAGGCCCCGCCCAACTCCAGCGGCCATATCCTGCTGCAAGAGCTAAACATGGTGGAGCAATTCAATCTGAAGTCATTGGGGTGCAGCACCGCCGAAAGCATCCACATGATGGTGGAAGCCAAGAAACTGGCATTCATCGACCGTGAAGCCTACATGGCCGACCCTGACCACACTGATGTCCCCACGCTGGGCCTGATCTCTAAGGAGTACGCTAAGGAACGGGCCAAGCTCATCGATCCAGACCGAGCATCCGACCCTACGCACGGAGATCCCTGGGTCTTCCAAAGCGGCTCAGGCGGGGCAGGCAAAGTGGCGGCTGGCGCCATGCAAGAAGAAGACACCACCTGTTTCGTGATCGTCGACCGTTGGGGCAATGCGGTGTCCTTACTCCAGAGCATCCAAAGCTCCTTGGGTTCCAGCCTCGTCGCCGGAAACACAGGGATCCTGCTCAATAACCGGATGACCTATTGGCATCTGGACCCGGACCACGTGGACTGCCTCCAGCCCGGCAAGCGGGTCCGCCACACCATGAACCCTGTGATGGTCTTCAACGGCGACGGGCCTGCGTCTATGGGCAAAGCCGCCGGCGATGGCAGCTTGATGCTCGTCTGCGGCACACCGGGCGCCGACACCCAGGTACAGACCAATATGCAGGTGATCACCCATCTAATCGACTTCGGTATGACCGTATCTGAGGCGGTGGAAGCCCCTCGGTGGCGCAATTCCCACAGCCCCACCGAGTCGAACGTGCCCCACGTCTGTGATAATCTGTTGCACATGGAGTCCAGGTTCGGAACGGACATCCGCCAGGAACTGGAAAGCCGGGGCCATCAACTGAATATGATGCCCGATTGGGGCGCCCAGGGCAGCGAGATGATGATTCAGGTGGACTCGGAAACCGGCGCCCTCCAAGGAGCCGCTGACCCAAGGCGGGACGGCTACACCGTCGGCTGGTAACAATAATTACGGACGATTGACGATAGATGCGCATTCCCGGCGAAAAAAGAAGCCCCTTCCCAGACGACTGCGGTGGCCGGGCCGGTGTCTTTGCAGAGGCCGTTAGAGACGGCGATATGGACCTGGCATGGTCCATGCTGTCCAGGGAGACCCGTGGCATGCGTTTGGGGGTCTGGGCAACCCGCAACCAGATCAACATGCAAGACGCCTACCGGGCCGGGTATAACGAAGACCATCCCATGCGGGCCGCCATGCTGGACGACTTCCGGAGTACGGTGCTGAGTCTCTGGCCCTTGGAGGACCTGACGGACCTCGGCATCTCACCCACCAGCTATCTGGACGACGTGCATGCCTTCGCTTTTCTGCCATTCGGCATGCAAGACGACACTACCGAGGTCGAACACGGCCGGGCTATGAACGGGCTGATTCTACCTATGCTCTGGGAGGACGACGATTGGCAGGTCGACCTTCCAGGCTGGCGCTTCCTGGAAGTGCCGGAGAAGACCTAACATCTTGGAGCGCCATACTTCGCCGGAGATCACGCCGCCTCGCCCCGCAGTTGAAACTCCGGTCTGCGAACTCTGCAAGAGAGAGTCCATAAACTTCACCTCCCATCACCTTGTCCCCCGATCCAGAGGCGGAAGATTCGGTCCGCAAGTCAAGCTCTGTCCCACCTGCCACCGGCAGCTCCACGCCATGTTTTCCGAGTCCACCTTGGCCAAAGAATTGAATTCCATAAGTACGCTGCGGGCCAATCCGGAATTCTCGGATTACTTGAGGTGGGCGCGGCACCAAAAGGGGCCAACGAGCTTCAGGGTCAGGCGGGCAAAGAACCGCCGTTAGACGCTCTTCCTCCTTGTGCTGCCAACGGGCCGGGTAATATACTCCGGTTGTTATGGCTCAGCCTCACGAAGAGTCCCCAGACGGGCTCACCAAACTAGCTCTTTTCCCATTGAACCTGGTCTTATTCCCAGGCATGGAACTGCCTCTACATATCTTTGAAGAAAGGTACAAGGACATGATTGGGGAGTGCCTGGAACAGGATGTTCCCTTTGGCGTGGTCCTGATCAAAGAGGGATTGGAGGTTGGCGCTCCGGCAGACCCTGAGCGCATCGGAACCTCGACCCGTATTCTCCGCTCCGAGATCCTGGACCAAGGGCGCATGAACATCGTGACCAAGGGCGAGCGGCGGTTCGAGATTGAAGAGATCATCCAGAGGGTGCCCCATGTCGTCGGACGTGTGAGGTTCTTGGTGGAGTTGGAAGGTGAAGGCTGTGCCGAGCTCATTCCCCAGATCAACGACGAATACGTGGACCTGGTGAAGAACCTAACGGCTCTGACCGGGGGTTATACCTCCCGGGTCGAGATACCGGAAGACCCGATTGAGCTTTCTTACGCCATCGCCGGCAATCTAAACTTGGAGCCGCACCTGCGCCAAAGCCTGTTGGTCACGGAAACGGCGGCAACCCGGCTGTTTGACCTTATCCCACTGTTGAAACAAGGCAACGAAACTCTACGGGAGCAGATCACAAAACAGAACCCGTTCCAGGGAAACCGCCTGAATTAGCGAACCTAGCCGGTCTTGGTCAGATCTCCAGAGAGCCGTAGCGCAGCCGCCTCGGGAATCATTCCCGAGAAAATCTCCGGATGTATCATTTCCGCCATGATTTCCAGCCCCGTCACTAACCTAGGACCAGAGCGGCTGGTGTAGGCGCCGGCATCGATGACGTAAACCCGGTTGTTCTTCACGGCGGGAAGCGATGCCCAGCCGTCCTTGGCAGTCATTATCGGCATGTCTTCCAGTGCACGCTTCACGTCGAAACCGCATTGCATCATGATGATGATCTCCGGCTGGCTGGCCACTACTTCGTCCCAATCCAGCTTCAACGTCCCGGTGTCTTTGTCGCCGAAACTATTCGATCCGCCGGCCAGATCTACCATCTCCGGCACCCAATGGCCGCCGCACATCACCGGGTCCGCCCACTCAACGTGAAGCACGCTCGGATGATTGTCCACGTCCTTTGCGCGCTCGGCCACCGCCTCGATACGCGCCGTAAGTCCCTCAGTGATCTCCGCGGCCTTGGCTTCAGTGCCTGTCGCCCGGCCGATGCGGTTCAGGTCTTCAACAACGTCCGCGATATGCAGTGGGTCCAATGACAACACCTCGGGCTCTTTCGCCAACCCCACACTTACCTCGGCAACCTGCCGAGATGAGATGGCTCAAACCTCGCAGATGGCTTGTGTTATCAGCAAGTCCGGCTCAGCCTCTTGCAGCAGTTTGGTGTCGATATCATAGATTCCAAGCCCCTGGGCCAAGCGCTCTGCGATCACTCTGCTGATCTCACCGCTGGTGGGCTCTGTTCCTTCGAAAACGCTGTGG
>VFHG01000298.1 GCA_009392075.1 SAR202 cluster bacterium | reverse complement strand
GGCAGTGTGCGGACGAAGTTATGGACATCTTCTCGGCTAACGGCCGGATGGCGGTCCAACAGCACTGAAATACCAAAATCGATGAGGCGGCAAGACCCGTGTTCGTCCACCAGAAAATGAGACCGGCCTCTGGGGTCGGATAGGGTCACATCGTTGTAGTAGATATCGGCCTGGTGCAAGCGGCGTATCAAATCTCCTAGTGCAAATCCGATACCCGATAGAAAATCTTCAGTTAAACGATCTGCAGGCAACTCGGTAAAAAAAGTGCCCGGGACGAACTCCTCGGTCAAGTAACCCGGCAGAGACTCTAATTGCACGGGACCGACACCTGCTTCCCCGGCGATCTTGGCGATCTGGTCCTCTCGCGAGCTCTGCAGAGGTTTTATCACTATGGAACGGTCGGGGAACTCAAGTATGGCCACCTTTCCCCTGGCCCGTCCGGAGAAATTTAGATTGGGGATGTCCTGACCTGACTGGAGCCGTTTGAACACCTCAGGGAAGAACGCGTACCGGGAGAGCGCCTTGACCACCGGGTCGCCGGTGAGCCGCATGAACAGCGGCATTTCCAGGTCGGACAACTTCCAGAATGGCGGCATGTGATCGGGAACGGGCATCCCCTCCGCCGGACGCATGGCCTCGATCACCCATTCCGGTGGTTTGGGCGGAGGCGGGGCGATGGCCCTCCGGACCACGGCGATCTCATCAGACGAGTAATCTAAGACCATCAATCGGCCAAGAAATGCAGGCCGTCGGCACCCACTTCCAAGGCCCTTTCCCGGACCACCGCATCGGCGTTCAGCATCCCGTAGATGTGCGGGTAGATCTCCCCCGACCGGCTCGGCTCGTTCTTGAGAGGCGATTTTAGCTCCTCCAGATCCACATCCAGCACCATCAACCCTGTCTCGCCGGGGTAAAGGCGGGCCGCGACTTTCAGGAGCTGGGGAACGTCCTTTGAACAGTGGATGAAACCCTCCTCAGCCAGACTTGGCGCTGCGTACTCGCCAGCCGGCCGGGCAGCTTCCCAGGCGTCTTTGTAGGTCAGATGAAAAATCAATGCCATGAATCGAATCTCCGTTATTTGTGGCTGATTAAGGTAGATGCGGGCGGTCATTTGCTAACGGGCCCTCCGGCGCAAATTGTACCTCAGCGCGGCAGGTGTTAGGATGATATCCGCAACGAACCAGGGAGAGATTTGAGCATGCGGACGGAGATAAAAGAAGGACCTGGACTACAGTACGTAACGGTGGTGCCCGACGACTACACCCCTGACTCGTCTTACCCTCTAGTGATCATGCTCCACGGGTTCGGCGCCAACATGCAAGACCTGGCCGGCCTGGCCCCAGCCATCAGCGCCGACGGCTACGTTTATGCCTGCCCCAACGCCCCCATACCCTTTCAGCTTGGCCCCGGCCAGACCGGGTTCGGTTGGTTGACACCTCGCGGAGGCGGCACGGCCGAAGAAACAGCCAACTCCGAGAAACTGCTCGGCGATTTCTTCGACACTGTTTTCCAGCAGTTCAACGTCTCGCCGGGAAATGCCATCTTGATGGGGTTCTCCCAAGGCGGCGGGATGACCTACCGCTGCGGACTAGGACGCGCGGACAAGTTCGCCGGCCTCGCAGCGTTAAGCGCCACCCTTCCCGACGAAGACGACTTGGCGGCCCGGCTGCCCGTTGAACGGACCCAACCCATCTTCATCGCCCACGGGTTATTCGACCAAATGGTCTCCGAGGACACAGCACAGTCCGCCAAGTCGTTCCTGGAAAGCAACGGCTACGCCCCCGAGTTTCACACCTACAATATGGGCCACGAGATAAGTGGCGAAGAACTCGGGGACCTGATCCCCTGGGTCGCCAGGGTGCTGTCACCCCAGGCATAACGCCCTAGTCGCTATCGTCCTTCCAGGACATAACCCGGTCGATGGTGATCTCCAGCAGAACCATCCGGTCCTCGCCGATCAGTTCTTTGGCAAACTCGGCGCCCCTGTCTGGGCCATCGTAGAGCACACACATCCTCTCAACGACCTGGTCCAAGTTCTCCGACGTTACCTTCGCCTGCCCTTCGAGCACCACATAGGATAAAGGCCGATCCGGTGTGGCTATGGACAGGGCTACCGCTGGGTTCTGCTTGATGTTCCGAACTTTTATCGCACCGCCATCGGCCATGACCCAGGCCTTGCCGTCGTCCCAAAGGAACCAGACCGGCGCAGCGTGGGGCGTTCCATCCGGGCGCAAAGTAACCAGATGTGCGATCCGCGGCTCCCCCAAAAAATCTTCTCGTTCTTCCTGACTGAGTCTGGCCATGGTTCTACTCCGTATAGTCTCAGGCACGGGATTGGCTTAATATATCAGATATGAGCTTTCGTAAATGAGATTTAGGGTTGCTGTACTTCTTTCGGTGATTCTTCTGGCCGCTGCCTGCGGAGGCGCGCCCACGCCCATAACTGACATTGCACCAATACCTCTGGTAACTCTGCCCGCAGATGAAGGCCCACATGACTCAGTCATCGAGTGGTGGTACTTCAATGGACTGCTCACGGATGATCGCGGCCAGGAATACAGCTACCACTACGTAACTTTCCAGGGTGAGGCCGTCGGCGCCGCCGTCCCCCACCTACTGCAAGCCAGCCTTGGCGACCACAAGGCAGGCCGGCATCTGACCGGCGAACAGATTCTTCTAGGCTCCCTAGACCCTGATGCAGCTGGCGTTGATGCCGCAGTGAACGGATGGGTTATGCAGGGTGACGGAGAAATCTACAGCCTTGATTTTGAGTTGGGTGACTATTCCTTGAAGTTAACGGCGGTTCCCACCAAGCCGCCCGTGCTGCACCAAGGATCCGGACTGGTACATTTAGGCCCAGCAGGCAACACGTTCTACTACACCCGTCCACGCCTGGACGTTAAAGGGATCATCACCATAAATAAGGAACAGCGACTCGTATCCGGCTCCGCCTGGATGGACCACCAATGGGGAGACGTTGTTGGCCAACGGGTGGGTTGGGATTGGACCAGCCTCCAATTGGACGACGGCAGCGACTTGATGGCAGTGCTGGTCTGGGACCCAACCAACAGAGCCCCATTTGCCGAATATGGGACTCTGGTATCGCCCGATGGGTCGGCGGTGACACTGGAACAGAATGGCGTCTTTATCAGCCCTATTGAAACTTGGACCAGCCCCGCCACCGGTATCGAATACCCAAGTGGGTGGACGCTGACCGTCCCCTCCCAAGCCCTCAATCTGGAGCTGACTCCGGTGCTATTGGACTCGGAATTTGCCGGCAGCTCCTACACACCGGCCGCCTATTGGGAAGGAGAGGTTCGGGTGGCTGGTACTCGTCAGGGCCGTAGCGTGGGAGGTAGAGGGTTCGTTGAGTTGGTGGGTTACGACCCGCGTCAGTTGGAGCCTACCTCGAGTCCGTAGCGCGCCAGGCCCCAACGCTTCGGCGTTGACACCGCGATTCGTACTAGATTGTATGGGATGTGAGGTCTCAATGATCAAGTTTCGGCTGGGCAGCCCGGTCGTTTTTCGGAGGAAACTTCGGCGGCGCCTAAATAGAGAACAGCCCTCGGATAACCTCTGAGACCCGCGCCTGCTCAGCTGGGATGTCAGCCGGCTGCACGGGGATGGGCAGGGCGGTTAGCTCGGACAGCACCGCTCCCGATAGCAAGGTTGCCTCTTCTTCGGTCAACTCCCATTTGCGGGCAATGTCGACCGCTCCGTAGAGCACCGCCTGGCGAAAACCGTAGTCGGCAATGGCGCGGTTGGCTATGTCGATGAGCTTATCCATGGCTACTGGGCTCCAGCCCAAGCCCCGCCGTCGATGATGTAGGTGCTCCCGCTCACGTAGGACGCCTCGTCCGACGCCAGCCACAAGACCAGGTTGGCGATCTCGTCGGCAGTCCCCACTCGGCCCATGGGGTGGCCTTCGTTCCGGCCCGCAAATGCCTCCGCGCTGGCTGTGCTACCCCGCATCTGAGGGGTATCCACACCGCCGGGAGCGATGCAGTTGATGCGCACTCCTTGTGCGGTGTACTGGCTGGCGGCAACCGTAGTTAGGTGGATCACTCCTGCCTTGGCCACGGCATAGGGCACTGAATAACCGACGCCGCGAACGCCCGACATCGAAGAGATATTCACGATAGACCCGCCGCCGTTGGCGGTCATGGCCGGGATGGCGTACTTGCAACAGAGGAAAACGCCTTTGACGTTGGTCTCCATGGTCAGGTCCCAGAGGACTTCGTCAACCTCGACCAGGGGCGGGGTGCGGATCAAGATAGCGGCGCCGTTGATCAGGATGTCTAACCGGCCGAATTGAGTCACCGCCGCGTCAACCATCCTCTCCACCTGAAAGGAGTCAGAGATGTTCACGTCCACCATGCTAGCGGTGTCGGGGGAGGCGCCCATGAGAGACAGTGTCTCTTCGGCCCC
>VFHG01000297.1 GCA_009392075.1 SAR202 cluster bacterium | reverse complement strand
CAGCATTCCGGGGGTGCTCGTTGGGCCGGGTCCGATGGCGTTGACCGTTACGCCATGGGGCGCCCATTCAACGGCCATCACCTTGGTGATACCGGCCACGCCAAACTTGCTAGCGCAGTAGGACGACCGCCCCCGAGAGGCGGTTACCGAAAGCTGCGACCCAAGGTTGATGATCCTTCCGTATCCCTGCTCCACCATATGCCGGCCCGCCGCCTGGGCACAGAAAAACACGCCCTTGAGGTTGATATCGATAGTTGCGTCCCAGTCTTCTTCGGTAACCTCCAAGGCTGGTTTGGGTATCCGTATCCCTGCATTGTTGACCAGAATATCGAGCCCTCCGAAGTCTTGGACCACCTGATCGATTGCCTTTGGGATACCGGATATATCCAAGACGTCCAGGGAATAAGCGCGGCTCTTCACGCCCTCGGCTTCAACCTTGGACTTGGTTTCTTTGGCCAGGTCCAGCCGGTCTGGTCGGTCCGACACCGCAACGTTGGCTCCGGCTTGGGCCAGACCCACCGCCAAGGCGGCGCCGATGCCCCGGCCGGACCCGGTTACCAGTGCGGTCTGACCTTTTAAATTCAGTCCCTCATAGGGCATGCTTTTCCTCCAGGGCCCGATTACGCTCAGAATATACGACGCCTAGGCTCCCCAGGCAATAAATTGGCCGTAGTCTAGCACACGAATGCGTCAGACTTAGAAGGCCGATAGCTGTTAGCCTGCCCTCACAACTTGCGCACACTACCCACAATCATTAGAATCAGCCGGGGCTTGGAGTATTTGAAAACGTTTGCTACTGCAAAGGACTTGATGGCGGAAGCGATACAACGGCCGGCGGACCGTAGACAGAGCCGAAATTTTATCCTGGGCAGCCTTTCATTCGGCCACGGCATCTCCCATTTATATGACCAGGGATTCCCGGTTTTTATGCCCGCCATCCAGACGGCCATGGGCCTCTCAAATTTCCAGGTTGCCTTCATGTTGGGCATCCGCCAAGGCGGGTTCGGAGCGGTCAATCTCATCGGCGGGGCCATCGTCGACCAGATGAAGGCCAGTTGGGGTCCAATCCTCATCGGCTGTATGATCTGGGCCGCGCTGGGATTCTTGATACTGGCCGCGTCCCCAAACCTGGTCGTGCTGACCGTCGCCGTTTCCGTGGTGTCGATACCCGGCGCCCTGTGGCATCTGCCCTCCACCGCCGCCCTCTCCCGTCGCTTCCCTGACCGCCGCGGGTTCGCCATATCCATGCACGGTTTCGGCTCCAACGTGGGCAACGTGTGTGCCCCACTGGTGGCCGGCGCACTCCTAACATTCATGCTCTGGCGGCACATACTGTTGATCTACACCATCCCCGCCGCATTGATGGCCGTATTCGTTTGGTGGTCGCTGAAGGACCTGGGGAAAGAAGACGGTGAGGACACACGGGAAAAACCCAAACATGATGTGATGGGCGCCTACCGTGAAGGCCTGGGCATGTTCAAAAGCCCGCTGGTCACGACCTTGGTTCTCGCGGCGGCCATCCGCGGAGTGGCCAACAACGCTCTGTTTCAGTGGTCGCCCTTCTACCTGAAGAACGCCACCGACGGTGGGTTGGACATGGGTTACTTCAGCGCGGGCGTTCACCTTTCTCTGCTAACGGGGATGGGCATCATTTCCGCTCCGATCTTGGGTTATCTGTCGGACAGATACGGCCGGAAACAGGTTCTTGTGCCTGGACTAATAATAGCGGCTGTATTGACCATGTTCGTGGTCAGCGCCGGGGACACCATCTGGTTGGCGGTGTTGTTGGGCGGCATAGGGCTGTTCAGCTTTGCCCTTCAGCAGATCATCTTGGCGGCGCTACTAGACGTGGTGCCCAGGGGCACCGAAGCCACCGCCTCTGGCCTGATCTTCGGGATAAATGGAATGCTTGGGTTCGGGTCGCCTTTCCTGGCGGCGTTCATCATCGAAGACCTAGGCGGTTATGGCTCCATCTTCTACTACGTTGGAGCGTTGACCTTGGTTTCTGCCGTGATAATCTCTTTCATCCCATTCCCGAGCCGCCCGGTTGCGCGGCCTCGGGCGGCTCGATAAACCATTGCTAAAATCACCTGAATTTTCGTTTGACACCCTTTTTGGGCCAGCTTAGAATGTATCTGCCATCCATCTGCGAGGGGGGTGAGCGCCAGGCATGAATATCTAATTAGTCTACCGACAGCACCGCCGCTGGGATCTGAGATGACCGAGACGGCCCGAAATATGAAGTCCACTTCCAAATGCGCCCCGCTGCGTCGGGGTGCTTCTTTTGTCCCGATACTTTCCCCCGTTAGCCTCCAGAGGCCCTCTTGAATCAGACGATCACGGCCGTGATGGGCCTGGAGGCAGGCCACTACACCGACTCGGAGCACGCCACCGGATGCACCGTATTTCTGTGCCGTGAAGGCGCGGTAGGCGGCGTAGACGTGCGTGGCGGCTCGCCAGGCACCCGGGAGACCGACCTACTTCGTCCTATGAACCGCGTAGACCGGGTACACGCGGTCGTCCTCAGCGGCGGCAGCGCCTTTGGACTGGACGCAGCCTCCGGGGTTGTCTCTTATCTGGAGTCCCAGGGAATTGGACACAAAGTTGGCCCGGTGGTGGTGCCCATTGTTTCATCGGCTATCCTATATGACCTTGGATTGATCACATCGGAAGTTAGGCCAGGCCCAGAAGAAGGCCGTAGCGCCTGTCTGTCCGCCAGCTTCGACCCGATGAACGAAGGCAGCGTCGGCGCAGGTACAGGGGCGGTAGTGGGCAAGTTAGGCGGCCGGGAGCGGGGGGTGAAGGGAGGTATCGGTTCGGCTGTCATCACCCTGTCTACAGGTCAAACCGTTACCGCCGCGGTGGCGGTGAACGCTGTGGGCGGCATCTGGGACTACACCAAAGGGCAGATCCTAGCCGGGCCCCGCAAGGCCGGCGGTGGGTTCGACGACTCAGTTGAGTTGCTTCTGCAGGGCGGGAGCAATGCTGAGGCCGGGCCGGTCAACACGACTATTGGGCTGGTCGCGACCGATGCTCGGATAACCAAAGAAGACGCCAATTACCTCGCCCGGATCAGCCACGACGGGCTGGCCCTGGCTATACGACCTTGCCACACCGATCGGGACGGCGACACCATGTTCGCCATGGCCACCGGGCATAACCAGTCCACCGTGGACCTCACTGCTCTTGGCGCAGCAGCCGTTGAAGTAACGGCACAGGCAGTGCTCCGGGCGGTCAGGTTGGCGACCGGCTTGGGCGGCATCCCGTCCGTCAGCGAACTGGGCGTCTAGCGGTAGAGAATACGTAGAGAACACGATGAGAGTGATCAACACCAACAAAGAGATGTCCAAGGCTTGCCGCGAGGCCGTAAAGCCCTTTGGCCTGGTGCCGACCATGGGCGCTCTGCATTCAGGGCACCTGAGCCTGATCGACCAAGCAAAGGCCGACAACCTCACCGTCGCCGTGAGCATCTTTGTAAACCCAACCCAGTTCGGAGACCCAAATGACCTGGAAAAATACCCCCGCGACATGGAAGGCGACCTGGACTTGCTGCGCCGCCATGGCGTCGATCTGGTCTATGCTCCTGCTCCAGAAGAAGTTTATCCCGAGGGGTTCGACACCTGGGTGGACGTGGGGCCGTTGGCCGACAAACTGGAGGGGATCCACCGTCCCGGCCATTTCCGGGGAGTTGCCACCGTCGTGTCCAAGTTGTTCAACGTCATGCGCCCGAACCGCGCCTACTTCGGCCAGAAAGACGGCCAGCAGACCGTGTTGATTCAGAAGCTGGTCAGAGACTTGGATATGGGAGTGGAAGTGGTGGTGATGCCGACCATCCGTGAATCCAACGGCCTGGCCATGAGCAGCCGCAACGTCCAACTCTCACAGGAGCAACGACAAGCTGCCCCAGTCGTTCACCGGGCGCTATGCCAGTCGCACTTGCTCTGGACCCAGGGAGAACGGGACGGAGATACGCTGCGGGATGCCGCGAGGACTGTATTGCAGTCGGAGTCCAGAGTGGAATCCATAGATTACGTCAGTGTGGCCGGCATGGTGACCCTGGATGAACTCGAACGGGTTGATGGCCGGGCCATGGTATCAACCGCGGTGCAGATGGGCGCCGTGCGATTGATAGACAACATCGTGCTGGAGTGACAGATGGTGGGCGAACTACTACCCTCATCCTAACCTTCCCAGGCGGACGGGGGAAGGGACTAAATTCCTTCCTGCAGGGTTGTCCCAGCGTTTGAAACCCCGTTCATCTGTCACCCCGAGCGCAGCGAGAGGTCTCTTTGCTTTGGTGGGAACGGTTTAACCGGCAAAACGAGATTCTTTGCCGGGCTACAGCACTCCTCAGAATGAAATTAAAATGAGCGCATTTCACTGACTGGGAAGGAAATTTGTCCTCTCTCTCTCAAAGGAGAGTTAGAG
>VFHG01000296.1 GCA_009392075.1 SAR202 cluster bacterium | reverse complement strand
AACGCGAACAGACCCTGAACCAGATTCTGGTTGAGATGGATGGCTTCGAGACCAGCACCAATATCATCGTGATTGCCGCCACCAACCGGCCCGACATCTTAGACCCAGCCCTGCTCAGGCCTGGACGTTTCGACCGCCGCGTGACCATGGACCTGCCCGATATCGAAGGCCGCAAAGCGATCTTGAAGGTACATGCCGCGGGCAAGCCCTTGGCGCCGGAGGTAACCTTCGATTCACTGGCCAAGGAAACACCAGGATTCAGCGGCGCAGAACTCTCGAACCTGATCAATGAAGCGGCCATCATGGCCGCCAGAGGCAACAAGAAACAAATCTTCATGGACGACTTCGAAGAAGCGGTGGACCGTGTTATCGCCGGACCGCAACGCAAGAACCGGCTAATCAACCCCAGGGAAAAAGAGATGACGGCCTACCACGAGGCAGGGCACGCTCTGGTGGCCTGGGGCCTCGAGTTCGCCGACCCTGTCCACAAGATATCCATCGTCGCCCGTGGGCAGATGGGCGGCCACACTTCTTTGGTCCCGGAAGAAGATCGGTACCTGTGGACAAAGAACCAATTTGAACACCGGCTGGCCGTCACCATGGGTGGACGCGTCGCCGAGCAGATAATCTTCGAGGAAGTAACAACAGGCGCCAGCAATGACCTGGAGCAGGCTACCAAGCTGGCCCAAGGCATGATTAAGCGCTACGGAATGTTCAGCGCGAAAGCTTACACAGAGATGGCGATCAGCGAAGTGATACACAAGGCCAGGAACGGAGAAGTCTCGGAGATCTCGGTCTACGGCAACGACCTGCTGGTAAAGATGACCGACGACGCAGAATTCAGATCGCGTAAGGAAGCGGACTTCCAATTGGCTGAATTCAGTGAGGGTCTCATCGAGAAAGGTCTAAGTCCCGTCACCATCATAATCAAGGGGTCGCACAGCCTTGACGGCTTGGGAGCGCCCAGGACGTTCGGCAAGGCCCAAGAGATGGTCTTCCTTGGCCGGGACCTGGGTGGCGAAGAGAAGGACTACGGCGAGAAGATCGGTGAGGAGATCGACCAGGCAGTATCCGTGCTGATCAATACCGCCTACGAGCAGGCCGTTGAGACGATCAGGACCCATCAGTCAAAGCTTGTCAGACTGGCCGAATACTTGATCGAGTACGAGACGGTTTCGGGTGAGGCGATGAACAGGCTGTTCAACGCCGACGATGAGGCTACCGGCGATCCAGCCAATCCGATCACACCGCCGGAAACTCCACCTGCGTATAGCGCGAGTCCTAGCGCAACCTCCCAACCGGCGCCGACAGTGCCGCAACCGGCGTCAACGCTAACTTCGAAATCCACGGATGGGGATGTTACCTAGGCGGTAACCGGCAAAAATAACAACAAAAAAGGGCTGGTCTGAGACCAGCCCTTTTCTGCTTTAAACCGATTGAATCAAATGCTGAAGAAGCACTATTTAGCTGGGGTTTCCGTGTCGGCTTCCTCTTGGTCGTTGGGTAATTGCCGGAAATAAATGCCCCATTGCTGCATCAACCCTTGGACCTCAGTGTTATCCAAAGCCGTAAGTTCCCTGAAAAACCCGGCTAAGGCGTGGGCTGGCAGGTATTCCTTATCACAGACCCAACTGCGTTCCGCGGGCACCACGTAGATCAAGCCACGCTGGTGTTCACACACTGCCTTGATCCGGATCATATCGTTTCCGGGGATTATCTCCAAGCCAGAGGTTGTCATTTGCTCGGTCCTCCACTGAATTTAGCTACGCCCGGGGACTCGTGAAATTCGCCGGCTACTTCGCACTTGTTGTCGCACCGACCGGCGATATTATATCCCGCCGCCGTTTGCCTAGCGTGGGCAAACGGCGGCGGGATGACGCTCATTTGTTGGGCGTGACGCGCATTCAGTCCAAAAGCAGGCCAAAAACGTAATATGTGGGTAGCGCATCATATTTGAGTGCCGCCCTGGCGATCGAATACGTTCTAGCTAGTTGCGGTCACCCGTAGATGATAGAATCGACAAGGCTTTGGAAGTAATGGGGCGCCCGGCCCGTCAACATGCCCGGCGCCATACCCAAAATGATAGGCAAAAGGAAAAGACTCACATGTATCAACCCGGAGGCGGACCTAGGCAACCAGAGTTGGATTTTGAAAAGATAATGGGCGGTATCCGCGACGGTATCGGCCGCGTCGCCCAGCGTTTGGGCGGTGGTGGCGTCGGACTAGCCGCGGCCCTGATTGTTGGCCTGATTATTGTGATCTGGGCAGCCACTGGGGTCTATACGACCAGTCCCGGTGAGCAAGCCGTGCTCAGGCTGTTCGGAAAGGCCCAGGAAACTCCCGTGACACAGAACGGGCTGCACTGGTGGTGGCCCGGACCTTTCGGCAACAAAGACGTTATGAGGACCGACTTGGTGCGCCGCCTGGAACTTGGGTTCCGGAGCAGTGACGGAGTGGCCAACACACCGGTGCCCGTGGAAGCCCAAATGATTAGCGGTGACCTGAACATCATCGACGTACAGATGGTGGTCCAATACGACATCAAGAACCTGACCAATTTCCTCTTCAAGGTGGACGACCCAGGAGAGGATGCCGGTGAACAGAGGATCATCGCCGCTGGCCGCCCGGACGGCCGGACGCTGAAGGACGCTACTGAAGCGGCCCTCCGTTTGGTGGTCGGACAACGTTCATTGGGCGAGGTTTTGGCCGAGGAACGCGTAAACCTGGAGATAGACACCGGGATAAAACTTCAAGAGATTCTTGACGGCTACCAGACCGGCATCAACATCGTCAGCGTTCAACTTCAGAAAGTGGAGGCGCCAGCCGAGGTGCAGGCCGCCTTCAACGATGTTCTCCAAGCCCGTCAGGACAAGGTGACTGCCACCAACCAAGCCCAGGCTTACGAGAACCAAGTGATTCCGGAAGCAAGGGGCCGTGCGGAACAGATCATTCAGCCGGCGGAAGCGTTCAAACGTGCCCGCATCGAGAGGGCTCGAGGTGAAGCCGACCAGTTCTTGTCCATCTTGGCCCAGTTCAATGCCCGGTCCATCACACTAGAGAACGTGCTCCAAGATACTGACAACGCCGACGGCGACGACGACTCAGCCACCGGCATCGGACTTTCCGATGTATCTATGATCGTGCCTCCTGACATTGACGGTGACGGCTTTGATATTTTGGTTGCAGGTGTAACTGTGCTAGGCGCAGGCGAATGCGCATTCACGGCGAACCAGGTCTCGACCACTAACGCGACTGAAACTTGTAACTTCTCGGTAGCATTCGCTGCTCAGACCGGAGACCTGACCATCGGCGAATCGTTCTCCATTGCCTACCTGGGCAACGAAGACGTGACGATCCCGCAGTTTGTGGGCGCCGGGCCATTTAGCGTCCGCTTGAACAACAAGGCCTTAGATGCCGGTATATCTGTGGTCGACGGCCCGGACGGCGGAGTGGTAAGCGGACTGGACATCTCGGTGTCTGATTTCGACCCGTCCACCAATATCGTGACTTTACGGATTCAGGCCGGTGAAGAACTTCAGGCCGGCGACCAGTTCACCGTGCAATATATGAACCGGGAAGATTTGGCAGTCCCGGCGACGAGCCTCGTAACCCAGGAGAGGCTATTCCTGGAAGCGATGGAAGATATCTTGCCAGGCATCAACAAGATCATCGTTTCGCCTGATGCGGAAACGGTACTGATACTCGGCGGCCAAGGCGGCATCGTACCAGTACCGTTCGGACCTCCTGCCCCGTAAGTTAGCCGCAAATTCA
>VFHG01000295.1 GCA_009392075.1 SAR202 cluster bacterium | reverse complement strand
GACAGCGCCATATCATTACCCTCAAATTTCTCGGCATGAAACGATATTTACGGTGTTGAATTACCTCAGTATAGGGCCGAGATTATTCCCGATAGCTAGCGAAGTACCGCTGATTTTACGGTTCGAGTTTTACGAAATTTGAGACTTTCCCAGAGTTAGCCTAGGTGCGACGGCTGGCCGAAAACGATGTAGAATTGTGCGACCGGTAGAACCAAAGTATCTGCCAAAGCTGGAACAACTACGGAATGCATGAACACCAACGGTCGGCCCCTTAATTTAACACTTAGCATCCTGGACCAGAGTCCGGTGCACCAGGGCGAGGACGCCGCCCTGTCCTTCCAGCGCACCATCGAGCTGGCAACCAAGGCCGACGGCTGGGTCTACCACCGCTATTGGGTGGCCGAGCACCACAGCTCGGACCGAGTTATGGGGTCGTCGCCCGAGGTCCTGATCTCCCACCTGCTGGCCAAGACCAGCCGCATCCGCGTCGGTTCCGGCGGCGTGATGCTGCAGCATTACAGCCCCTACAAGGTTGCAGAGAATTTCAATGTGCTGGCGTCCCTGGCCCCCGGCAGGGTTGACCTGGGCATCGGCCGCGGGCCCGGTGGTTTACCCCAATCGACCATGGCCTTACAAGAGGCGGTGGCCGGCGAACGATCCATCGGCGACAAGATAACTGAACTGCGCAACTTCCTCGCCGGAGACCTGTCTGAAGACCATCCATTGCACGGGCTGATGGCCAGCCCACGTCCTCCCGAATCGGCAGGCCTTTACCTGCTGGGAACGTCGGTTTCCAGCGCCGAGATGGCCGCCGAATTTAGTATTCCCTACGTGTTCGCCCTCTTCCTAAACAGCGACCAAGACGTCATGACGGATGCCATGAAGACCTACCATTCGCGGTCCGAAGCCTCAGGCCCCGGACAGAAACGAGCCATGCTTGCGCTACCCGTGGTGGTAGCAGAATCCGCCGACGAGGCTGCCGCCTATGCCGCTGAGATAAAGGTCGTTCGTATCACTTTGGAGAGCGGCCGGACACTGACCGCCGGTAACTTGGAATCCGCAAAAAACTTTGGGAAACAATCGGGCGAGAAGTTCGAGATAAACGTAACCGACGCTCCTGTGGTGCACGGCTCGCCGCAGCTGGCTTTGCAGAAGTTGTTGGACATCCAGACGTTACATAATGTGGAAGAGATAGTGGTGGTGACGGCCATCAACGACTTCGAAAGGCGGCTCCGTTCGTATGAATTGCTGAGTCAGGCTATGACCGAACGGACCAACAGTGCGGAACAAGGGCAGGAAGTAGCATGATCGAACAACGAAAGATGCGCTTGGGCGTATTCTTCTCCGGCAGCGGTGGCAACATGGCATCGTGGCGTCATCCCAGCGCCGTTCCCGACGGCGCGGTGAACCTGGAGTATTACCAAGGTATGACCCGCAAAGCCGAAGACTCCAAACTGGACTTCGTCTTCTTTGGTGATGGGCTCTATATCAGCGAGAAATCCCACCCTAATTTCCTGATCCGATTCGAGCCGCTGACACTACTGGCCGCGCTGTCGATGGTCACCACCAACATCGGTCTGGCGGCGACCCTGTCCACCACCTACAGCGACCCATACACCGTGGCCCGTCAGTTCTCGTCCATCGACCACCTAAGCAACGGCCGGGCAGGTTGGAACATCGTCACCTCGCCGCTGGAAGGCTCAGCCGCCAATTACAGCAAGCCGGAGCATCCCGAGCATGACACACGCTACCGGATGGCCGATGAGTTCGTTGAGATCACCAAAGGGCTCTGGGACTCCTGGGAGGATGACGCATTCATCCGGGACAAGGAGTCAGGGGTATTCATCGACCCATCGAAGATGCACCGGCTCGACCATCAGGGGGAGTTTTACTCGGTGCAGGGCCCGCTGAACATCTCCCGCTCCAAGCAGGGCAGCCCGGTCCTGATCCAGGCCGGGTCGTCAGAAGCAGGCCGAGGATTCGCCGCCAAGGTAGCCGACGCCATCTTCACCGGTCAGGCGAACAGCGCCGACGCCGCTAGCTTCTACACTGACATCAAGCAACGGGCAGGAGAGGCTGGCCGTAACCCCGATGAAGTTCTGATCCTGCCCGGCTGCTCGCCCATCGTCGGTGACACCCCCGAAGAAGCTGAGGCCAAGTACCAGGAGATCGCTAACCTGGTGGTCATCGGCGACGCTCTGAACTATCTGGGCCGGTATTTCAACGATATGGACTTCTCGCCCTACGACCTAGACGAGCCGTTCCCTGATCTGGGCGACTTCGGCCGTAACGGTTGGGAGAGCACCACCGACCGCATAAAGCAGGTTGCCAAGGACGAAAATCTGACCCTACGGCAGATGGCGATACGGTCGACGACTCCAAGACACGAATTCATCGGCACACCCACCCAGGTTGCGGACACGATGCAGCATTGGTTTGAGAATGGCGCGGCAGACGGCTTTATGCTGGTCCCCAGTGTCCTGCCCCAGGGCTTCGACGATTTTGTGGACCAGGTGCTGCCCATATTGAAAGAGCGGGGCTTGTTTCGCACCGAGTATGAGGCCGACACCCTCCGTGGCAATCTAGGACTGCCGAAACCAGAGAACCGGTATTCTAAGAATTCCGCTGGGAAATCCGCCGGGAAAACCGGATAGACGGATCGCTTGGACCCACTCGTGGTGAGGCAATGTCCTTCGACAAGCACAGGACGAGCGGACGCCGTTGGAATAAGTAAAAGGAGTAACTAGAAGTGCCGACTCTATTGGGCATCCACGGCTCGGTGACCAGCCCGGGCCGTTTGCACCAGGCGTTGGAGCGGGCCCTTGAGGCCGCCTCAAACCATGACCCGTCTGTCACCACGACATTGCTTCACCTGGGAGACCACCGGATTTCGTTCGCCGACGGCCGGCCGGCTGATGCCTACGGAGATGACACCCAGAAGGTGCTGGAGCAGGTAACGGCGGCGGATATGTACCTCATCGCCACGCCCATCTTCCGGGCGTCATTCACCGGCGCCCTCAAGAACCTCTTGGACCATATCGCGGTAGAAGACATGATGGGCAAGGCCTGCGGACTCATCGGTATGGGGGCCACCGACCACCACTACCTGACGGTGGACACCCAATTGCGGCCGGTCCTGGCCTGGTTCGGCGCCCACCTGGTGCCCGGTCAAGTGTACCTGCAGTCCCAGCACTTCCAGGACGGCAAGCTGGCCGACCCCAAGGCCATCGCTGGGCTGGAGACCCTTGGCAGATCAGTAGTATCCCTCCACAAGTCCCTTTCAGGCAGTGGCGAATCAGCCGGTCCCCCGCCACTGGCCGCCGTTTAGTACGTTGGTAGCCATCGACAAAACCCTTTTTCGGGAGACCGAGTCCGAGACAGGTGAAACTGTCCGGTATGGCGTACCCATTGCCGCTTACCCATCCGAAGCGGGAAAAGTGATCGTCAACTCGCCCGGTTCCGGAGAGCTCAAGGACGGCCGTGAGGACCGTTGGCGGAACCTGGGCTTGTACCTGCAAGAGCGTGGTCTGGCCAGCCTGGTCACCTTCAATGCCCCCCGGCCCGACTTCCAAGTCCAGTTGGAATGGGAGCCCTACTCCTACCAGGGCGCCAGTTGGAACAAGATTCTTATTGAAAGCCTGAGCCATACTATCGACTGGTCGCTGGAGAACGCCAAAGAGCTTTGTGGGAATGCTTCACCGGATATCTTCCTGACCGGATTTTCCTCGGGCGGCTCGTCCGTGGGGGCGGTGGCCCACCGGTACCCCAGCGTCAAGCGGATTCTGCTGCTGTCGACCTACGATAGCGTGGGAGACCCGTTCTACGAGGGGGTAACGGCCTTCACCGGCGACATCTACTTGGTTTATGGCGACCAAGACCCCATGGCCGGCTACCTGGCCCGGATACTGCGGACAGGCAAGTTCGCCGCCAAGTCTTTCCTGGTCAGGGAGGCCCCCGAGTGCGGCCACCGCTTCGATGGCGAAGCCAACACCAAACTGCTCACCCAGGCTTTTCACTGGGCCTTTGAAGGCGACAACAGCCAGCCACTCGATCCGGGTAATTAAAATAACGAGGAATTACAAAATGCCGAGAGAAACCATCTATCTAGGAGACCCCGCAGGCCAAGAGTTGGTCAAAGGGACGTGGCGGTACGCCCGGGGTTACGTGCCCGGCGAGCCCAACGAGGGTCTGGTTGAGCAATCAGCTGGCAGCCCGGCCCGCCTGGCCGATTACGACGATTCTGGCTGGGAGATCTGCCACGACCTGGCCGAGCGGAATTCCCACGGCTTCAGCTTCATGTGGTACCGCATAAACATCACCCTCCCCGATACGGTGAACGGCCACCCGGTGGACGGTATGCGGGTCCAGTTTGAGACCTGCATCGACGACTACGGCGAGATCTGGATCGACGGAGAATGCAACCGCGACCGGGGCGCCATCCAGGGCTTCAACGTGCCCCA
>VFHG01000294.1 GCA_009392075.1 SAR202 cluster bacterium | reverse complement strand
CCAGCGAATCCACAAACGGTCTGGCAGCCAGGTTCAGAGTGGATTGGGACAAGACCACCTGGACCCACGACGTTGAGTCATTCGACTTTCTGCGCACTGACGAGTTGGCCCCTCTTGACCGTTTCATCGGGCAGGACCGGGCACAGGACGCGATTCGATTTGGCTTAGAGGTGGATAAACCAGGCTACAACCTATTCGTGACGGGCCTCACCGGCACCGGGAAAACCACCGCGATCAAGTCCCATCTCCAGAGCATTGTCGATGACCTGGACAGCCAGGAGAAACGCCGGCCCATCAGCGACTGGGCCTACGTGTACAACTTCGAGGACCCAGACCGGCCCCAGGCGCTCCGCCTGCCCAGGGGTACCGGCAAAGTTTATCGACAACAGCTTTCTGCGACGTTGCGGACACTTCAAGTTGAGATTCCCAAGGCGCTCAGAAGCGAAAGTTTCGAGAACCAAGTCCGTGGTCACGAAGAGTCGGATCGCAGAGCGACCCAAGAATTGATGGCGAGTCTGGAAAAAGACGGTGCGGCAGAAAACTTCGCCGTGCAGCTCACGCCCAACGGAATCACCATCTTTCCCATGACAGAAGGCCGGCCCATGACTCCAGAGGAGTATCAGGCCTTGGATCCCGAACCGAAACAAGCTATAGACGAAGTTCGCGCACGTCTGATGCAAGAGACCCAGGAGACGATGGCCAAGATCAGAGAGCTGGAGAAAGCCTCGAACCAACGCCTTCAGGAACTGGAGCGTAGCGCTGGAAACCAGTTGGTCGACCAAGTCTTGTTCGACCTCCATGCACTCTCTCAAGATATCCCAGAGATGCAGCATTTCCTTACAGACCTCGGCGAGTATGTCCTAGATCATATCGGAATTTTCAAGGAAGCTGAGAGTCCTACGCCGCTACCCCCAGGAGTGCCGTCGGGTTTGGCTGTAGCGGACGCGGCATTGGGTCTGAACCCCTTCCTGCCCTTTGAGTTGAACGTGCTGGTTGATAACAGTTCGGTGGAGAAGCTGCCAATCATCGTTGAGCCCAATCCAAATTGGGGTAACCTGTTCGGCCGAATCGAACGCCGTGCGGTGATGGGGGCCTACGTCAGCGATCATGGAATGTTGAAACCCGGAGCAGCGCACCTGGCCAACGGCGGTTACCTAGTGCTGAACGCTCGCGATGTCCTTACCGCACCCGGCGCCTGGGAGGGCCTGAAAAGGTCCATCCGAAACCAGGAAGTGCGCTTGGAAGACCCCTCCGAGCAGACCGGGCTCTTCATCCCCCAAGGACTCCGGCCCGAACCAGTGCCGCTTGACCTGAAAGTGATTGTCACCGGCGACGAAAGCATCTACCGGCTTTTAACATCTTCGGACAATGAAGATTTTTGGGACCTGTTCAAAGTTAAAGCGGAGTTCGATTACAGGGTTGACCTCAACGAAGAGAACATGATGGCCTACTGTGCCTTCATCTGCCGCATCTGTGAAGAAGAAAACCTGTTGGCATTCGAGGCCAATGGCGCGGCCCGCGTCTTGGAGTTCGGCGCTCGGCAGGTTTCCGACCAGACCAAGCTCTCAACCAGGTTCGGGCAGATCAAAGACCTGCTGATCGAGGCGGATTACTGGGCCCGCAAAGACGGCGCGGAGACTGTCCAGCATATACACGTCAAAAAGGCCGTCGACGATAAGATCTACCGGTTGAACCTGGTGGAAGAGCGCCTCATGGAGATGATCTCCGACGGCTCGCTGTTGCTGAATGTTACCGGTGAAACGGTGGGGCAGATCAACGGGTTGGCGGTCTACGACCTTGGAGACTTCAGTTTTGGCCGTCCATCGCGGATCACGGCGGAGACTTTTGCCGGCCGGGAAGGCTTCATCAACATCGAACGTGAAGCCTCGATGAGCGGCCGTACCCACGACAAAGGCATCCTGATCCTGAGCGGCTACCTTGGGGCAAAGTTCGGCAAAGACCGGCCTCTCACGCTGTCGGCCAGCATCTGTTTTGAGCAATCGTATGACGGTGTTGACGGCGATAGCGCTTCTTCAACTGAGATATACGCCATTTCTTCTAGCCTGTCGGGGTTGCCCATCCGCCAAGACATCGCCGTCACCGGGTCGGTGAACCAGAAAGGCGAGATTCAACCCATCGGTGGGGTCAATCAGAAAGTTGAAGGGATGTTTGATGTTTGCCGGGCGGCCTCCACTCTGACCGGGACTCAGGGAGTCATGATCCCGCATCAGAACGTCAAGAACTTGATGCTCAGGGAAGACGTGGTGGATGCCATCAAAGGAGGCAAGTTCCACATCTACGCCGTCAAGACGATCGATGAGGGGTTGGAGGTGCTGACCGGGACGCCTGCCGGGGAAGCCGACGCAGCCGGAAAGTTCCCGGAGGGGACCGTGAATCATCTTATCGCCAAAAGACTCGGCGAACTCAACGACTCGATGCGCGGCTATTATCAGGGTCTGGTTTCCAACGGCAGCTAGCGGCTTCGAAATCATCGAAAGACACGCACCGCAAACTGACCTCTCCAAAGAGAGGAATCTGCAGTGCGTTTTTTCTAGAGACGCTGTGTGGGAAGCCAGAAGCTTAGGTGAGCATACCTGCGGCAGCTTCCTCTTCCTGGGTGTACCGGCGAGTGTTCATGTGGCTGGAAGCCTGCTCGGCTAGGACCTCGATGCCCTTCCGGACTGATCCCGTCAGCTTGCCCAATTCAACTTCCATCGCCCGTAGGCTGCGCAGTGCATAGGCGTCGGCCTCGGTCTTCCGGGACAGCGCTTCGGCCTCGGACTGCTGTAGCATCCGGGTGATGCGCTCTTCAGCGTCCCTGACCGTCTCCGCGGCCCTGGCCTCTGCGTGGGTGACCAGTTCATTGGAGTTCAACCGCTCTCGGAGTTCGTCTTCAGCCATGGACTTGGTCCGGCGGGCGTCGTTCTGGGCCGTGTTTAGGATCTGGTCCTTCTGGGACAGTACGTCCTCGGCTGACCGAATCTCTTCGGGAATTGTCAGACGCAGTTGGTCCACCAACTCCATGACCTTTTTTCGATCGACTAGGATGTTGCCGCTAACCGGCACTGATTTACTGGTTTCGACCAGCGTTTCCAACCGGTCGATGATATTTATGATGTCGATGACTGCACCCCTCCCCGGCCACTACCCTTCTCCGACCGGTAATCCAAATTTAGAATAGACCGCTTCTGCAACGTTGGGTGGGACCATATCTTTGATGTCTCCACCAAGCCTCGCTACCTCCTTTAGCAAACTGGCACTGACGAACATGTAGTCTTGGGAAGTCATGAAGCAAACCAGGTCTACCTCGGGCTCCAGCTTCCGGTTCATGAATGCCATGTCAAATTCATATTCAAAATCCGAGCCGCTCCTCAGCCCCCGGACTATCGCTCCTGCGCCAATGTCTTTTGCGAACCGGACTACCAGACCAGAAAATCTGACGACCTCCACATTAGAGATGTGGCTACAGGCATCCTTCATAAGCTGCTCTCTCTCATCGGTGGTGAAGAGCAAATTTTTAGAAGGCGTATCGTAGACCGCTACCACCAGTTTCTCGAACTGGATCGCGGCCCTGGACGCTATGTCCACATGGCCCACGGTCACCGGATCAAAGCTGCCCGGATATAGCGCCGTTACCATGATGAGTCCCCGTATTCGCCCTGATCTGAGCCCTCTTCGAGACTTGCCAGATTTTCTGGCGTTTCATGCTGCGGCTCGGAATCATCTGGATTTTGCTCGTAAACAAAAAAGTCGACCACGTTGTCTCCGTATTGACGATGTGAAGTTAATCGCAGGGGTCCGTATATCTCTTGAAGTCCGTCTCGCTTGGAATGCCCCGCAACAACCACGCCACAATCAACGATCAGTCCAGGCTGGGAAGCGATCTTCTCCAGCAGACTGTCCAAGCCACCCATCTTATAAGGAGGGTCCAGTAGCACCAGGTTGTAGCGTCCGGGCAGAGTTACGAGCGCTTGCAGGACGTCCAGTTTGTGGACGTGACTCTGCGAGCTGAAGCCGGTGGATTCAAGATTATTGGAAATGACGACGCTTTGCCGCCGGTCCCACTCCACGAAATCCGCCCAATTCGCTCCGTGGCTCAAAGCCTCTATGCCCAGGCTGCCCGTACCCGCGAAAAGGTCCAGCACCCTGCCTCCCTGGTACTGTTCAGGGTCTAAAATGTTAAAGATGGCCGCCCGTACCCGCTCGGTGGTGGCGCGGGTGCCGGGACTGACGGCCCCTTTGAGCCGCCGGCCCTTAGCATCTCCACCTGCTACACGCATGCGCTTAGTCCTCCTACACGCATGTGTCTAGTAAGGTCGAATTATACATAATGTCAATGGCCATTCCTAGTAAATTGCCTCTCAATTTTAACGAATTTTATATAAATTTTAGATTATGATTAGTAAAATTGCAGAAAAAACACCCTGATATTTTAGGTATCGAGGATCCTGAAAAGAGGCCT
>VFHG01000293.1 GCA_009392075.1 SAR202 cluster bacterium | reverse complement strand
TCCCAGGCCACGGCGTGGCAACTGCTGTAGTGGCCGTGGGACTGGGCGCCAACGTCTAGGGCCATCTTGATCCCGTCCCCGGTGTTGTAGGGGATACCTCTGACCTTGACGTTCTCCCAGCCTGGACCCAAGTACCGGCAGCGCATCTCGGCGTTGGCCTCAAACCCGCCTGCTGCCAATACCACAGCGCTGGCGGAGATGTCCTCAAATCCGTCGGGACCCAGAACCGTGAGACCGCTGATGCGGCCCTTTTGGTCTTGAAGAAGTTTAGTGGCCTGAGTCGCGTAACGTACGTCGATGCCCATCTCGGCGCAGACATCGAACTGCTGATCGGACAGGCCCTTTCCGGCGCCCACAGCCTCCACCAAGAGACCGCCCCAGAAGCGGTACTTGTCGCCGTCTTTGAATGCCTGCCGACCGTAAGCCAGCACGAATCGCACGCCTTTGGACTGCAGCCACTGCATGGTCGGTAGAGATTGGCTGACCAATATCTGGGCCAATTCGGGGTCGGTTAATCCCTCGGTGACCCGCATCATGTCGTCGTAGAACTGGTCCTCGGTGTAGCTGCCTACCTCTACTTGGTTGACCTCGGTTTCAGACATATCAGGAATAATTGTACGGATATCGTCCAGGCCCTCAAAGGCGAAGCGGATGATGCCGCCGGTGAAGTAAGTGTTACCGCCCCGGAAGTATTCGGGAGCCTTCTCCACGACCAGGACTGAATCTGTGATTTCTTTAGCCGCGATGGCCGCGGACAGGGCCGCGTTTCCGGCGCCGACTACGATAACGTCGTATTGACTTGCCACTGGGCTACCTCCAAGGGGTCGATTGATCTGGTTTGATGACAAAGGGTTCGGTCTTTTTAGCGTGACCTATAATAATCTGTCGAACATGATGTCACAAGATACGAGAGGAGATCAGACATGGACAGGTGCGAATGGGCGGCCAGTGATTTGATGATTACCTATCATGACGAGGAATGGGGTGTGCCGCTCCATGACGACCGCATGCTATTCGAGTTTTTGATCTTGGAGGGGGCCCAGGCCGGCCTCAGTTGGAACACCATATTAAATAAGCGCCAGAGCTATCGAGCGGCCTTCGATAACTTTGACCCAGTAGCCGTCTCCACTTACGGAGATTCCAAGGTGCAGAGTTTGCTAGCCGATACCGGGATAGTCCGGAACCGTCTTAAGATCGCGGCCGCCATCGGAAACGCCAACGCATTTTTGAAAGTGGTGGAAGAATCGGGCAGCTTCGACGGGTACATCTGGGGGTTCGTCGGCGGCAGCACCAAGAATGAAAAGAGAAAGTCAATGTCGGAAATTCCGGCAACGACCGCTGAATCCGACGCCATGAGCAAAGAGCTTAAGAGCAGAGGCTTCAAATTCGTCGGCTCGACCATCTGCTATGCATTTATGCAGGCTACCGGTATGGTCAACGACCACAAAGTGGGCTGTTTCAGGCACGGGCAGGTCTAGCGCCCTCTAGGTTGCTGCCACCGGGTGCCCGGTTTAAGATACACCAGGCTAACATGCCTTCCGGGCAACTGCGGAGACTGGCTGCCGAAAAATTTGACTATTCAACAGGGGGAATCGCCAGCATGAAAGCTGCGAGACTTGTCGGGCCCAAACTGTTTGAGTTCCTAGAAACCGAAACGCCGGTGGCCAACGATGGCCAAGTACTGATCAAATTGGAGCGCGTATCCGTCTGCGGCAGCGACTGCCGTCACGGGTTCAATATCCACCCAGAAGAAGAATATCCCATGGACATTGGCCGGCCCTGCCACGAGCTGGCCGGCACGATCGTCGAGAGCCGCACTGATGAATACCATGAAGGACAGCGGGTTATCGCCATCCCCGAGCGGGGCAAAGGCGGACTGGTGGAGTACATGACCTCCGACCCCAGCCGGATGATTCTGCTGCCCGACGAAGGCCTCCTGGACGAGTGGGTCATGTGCCAGCCTTCCGGAACGGTTCTTTATTCCTGCCAGCAGATGCCCAACGTGCTCGGCAAGAACGTGGCGATCATGGGACAGGGGAGCATCGGCCTTAGCTTCGCAATGATCACATCGCGGATGGGCGCGGCTAGCGTCACCGTGGTCGACCCTTTGGATTACCGGCTTGAGAAGTCCAAAGAGTTCGGCTCCACCCACCGGATCAACCCGGACAAAGAAAAGGTCGACGATGCCATAGCAGAGATCACTGGCGGGGTTGGCCCAGATGTGATCGTCGAAGCTGCCGGGTACCCGGACACATTCAATGATTGTTTCCGGTTGGTCCGCCAGTTCGGCACGATCATCGTCTTCGGTATTCAAGCCGACGAATTTGTGTCCATCGAGCACAGTTGGATCATGGAGAAGCAACCCCGGATGATCGGCACGACTGGTGCCCGCAGCGGAGACCCCACCAGCCAGATCAAACACATGGTTGCCCTCAGGCAGCGGGGCTGGTGTGAACCCGCCAATTTGATCACACACCGCATGGGCTTTACAGATGTTCAAAAGGCCTATGACATGTATGATCAACAACAGGAAGAAGTTATCAAAGTGGTGATGAACATCAACGAGTAACGGACCACTGGCGGCGGAGAGACACCGGAGTGCAATAGGAAAGTGTGCCCGGGCAGTGTGTGGAGAGGTGTTGTGATGATGAAGCCGGCATTCGAGATTCGGATGGTCAAAGAGAACCTAGACCTGTCGATGGCCCTTTTGCAGGCTGTCCAGGAAGAAAAGGTAACCGCCAAACAGCTATTCCGGGACGGCCCCGAAGATATGTTCGTTGCATTCGCAGTGGACAACAACGGGCCAGACCAGCAGGAATTATCGCGGCGCGCAGCCAATCAGGCACGCGCCGCGTTTGCATTGGCGGTGATTCAAACCCAGCGGAGCTTGGACCGCGTCTTCACTAACTCTCCCCTAGAAGAAACGAATCCCGATCTTCAAGCGGCGCGGTGTGTGATGTTCCTGCTGAACAACACCATCTTCCCCAACCTGTTCACCCCAGTCTGGGACTGTCCTCCAGAATACCGGCGCAAGTTCGAGGTGCGGCCCATTAGTCTACTAATGGACGCCGGGGAATTACATGGCAAGGGCCTCAGTTGGGACCATGTGGGTGGATTGCCCCAGTTTATCGAGCTGCTGGTCTACTTCGCCAATTGGATAGATGACCTCACGGAGGTTGAGCCCCAGGCCGGGCCGTGGGACGCTGTTCGGCCTAGTGATGAGTCGAAGGCCCCTTGGAATTCCGTCCCTGAAGATGAGTTGGAGCCTCTGATAGTGATTGCAAG
>VFHG01000292.1 GCA_009392075.1 SAR202 cluster bacterium | reverse complement strand
GGCCGAGTAAATTCGGACGCAAGTTTAGATGGCGGTATTCCAATCGTCAATCGCACTGTGGACCGAGCAACCAGGCCTAGCGATCTGATACGCCTGTTCCTAGCTATCTGGTGGAGGAACAGGTGCAATTGATTACGAAGTGCTTTGTCTCGGCCGGCGTGTCCTTGGCCAGTTAACATAACGGCCAGGCTGCTAGTTCCGTTAAAATCTTGGGCGGTCTTTGCTCCGTCCAACGGTCTTCCTGCCGGTCACGTTGAACGTCCCCAGGCTACTAGAAAACAGTCAATCTTATCAGGTCGCCTACGTTCTGGACGTCCTCCAAATGCCATAGACGGTCCAATAAAGCATCTACCCGCTCAGCGGGCAGATGTTCCTGTGCCAGAGACCGGAACTTCGTATCGACCTCGTTATCGGTAAGAGGGTTTTTGTAATGGCCTTTGTGATAGGCAACCTGAACCGAATGCTTCTCCCCTGACTTGGTCACTACCTCAAAGTCGCAGAGCATGGCTTCGGGCGCTCTCGCGTTGGCCTCATTCGATACGGAAACGTTTACCTTTGAAACCAACTCCAACAGATCTGGATCCTTAAGAAATTCGTCATCGAAATGGCGGCTCTCCACCGTGCCGAACATCAGCGCCACGGCAGCGGTGTAAGGCATGGAATGATCGGCAGTCTCTCTGTTCTTGGGCGTCCATTTCTCGGGGTCACCCGCCATGATGTTAACCGCGGTCTGCAGAGTACTGATATTAACCTGCGCAATCTCTTCCGGCTGCCCATACAACTCCCTTACCTCTAGGGCCGCCTGGGCAACGGTCTGAGAATATTGCCCCAGGGGAAACTGCTTGATGCTACATTCATTGATCTTGAATGGGTGATCTTTTCCTCCCATCTCCTTTAGGGCGAATGGTTCGCCGGATACTGCTCTGAAGTATCCACCGTCCCCTTCAAAGATCGGAGATGGACCGGTAAGGCCTGCCCGTGCCAATTGAACAGAAAATACCGCGTTTCGGCTAGCGTTGGCGTAGGCGCAGCCCTTCCACATCGAGACGTCGCCGATACGGGTCTGGTAAAGGGCTACGTTGGAGGCGATTCCTAGGTTCAAAGCCTGGAAAGTCTGCTCCTTGGACAGCTTCATCGCCCGCGCCGCAGCCAGCACGGAAGCGATGCCGCCTACTGTTACGTGGTCGAACCCCCTTGGTTTGATGTCAACGGTGTCGCAGATTCGGCAGAACGCCTCGTACGCCAAGACAGTGGAAACAAGTAGTCTTTTGCCGCTGCCACCAGCAGCCTCAGTAGCCGAGAGGGCCGCGGCTATGCTGTCACTGGGATGGCCTGACTCTTGGCTGGTATACCCATCATTGAAGTCGAGGAACCGAATCATGACCCCGTTGGCAAAAACCGCCAGGTCAAGAGAAGACGACTGACCGCTGCCCATCACGGTAACCGGATGCGCTGGAGTTACCTCACCGGCCACCGCTCTGGCAACTTTCGACGGTTCGCTATCGTAGCCGCCTAGCGCACAGCCGATGGTATCTATGATGAACCGTTTGGCCAGATGGACAACATCTGAAGGCAAGTCAGCATATTTGAGGGATGTCCCGTAATCACTTAATTGTTCTGCCAGATTCGACATTTTGGCCGCCTCATTCAGTTATTTGGCTCCCTAAAATCGATAAGTAATCTAACACGAAAATGTGGACAGTCGATACTCGGGTACCTAAGTAAATCCCAGACAGAGATGACCTTCTTGTTACTGGTGTCTACGCAAACAGGTAGGTCGCGTTCACCGTTTGTCACGCCTGTCGTTGTTCAACTCGCACATCAGGCCCATCAGCCACCGCGATCGGTTGGAGTTTGTGCGCGACGGCAAATGTCAGGGCGCTCACTCCCATCACGATGGTGAAAATCCAAAGAGGGAACGAATAACTGCCGGCGTGATGGTCGGCCCACCAGCCGGCAAACACCGGCGCAGCCAAGGCGCCGGGAAATTGGGCTAGCTGCACGAAACCGCGCAACTGGCCAAAGGATTTTCGGCCGAATTGTTCCCCCAGCACGGCCCAATTGGTGGGGGCGCAAGCCTCGGCGATACCAAATAAGGCCGCGAAGCCCATTATCACGCCCAATCCGTGCAACGGGGAAGCGATCAGAGCGTATGACGCCGCCCCCGATGTCACGGCCCCCGCCAAGATCAGATTTTTTGAGAACCGGTCGCCCAGCCAACCAATCACCAAGTACAAAGGCAAGGTCATCAATAGCAGAAACCCGTAGACGTACGAAGCGCCTTGTGCGTCGGTGCCCTTGCTGACCAGAATCGGGATGATAAGGACTACGACGCCGCCTTTAGCCGCCAAACGTAGGCTGCTAGCAGTGAGCAACACCCAATACCTGGGAGAGCGCACCGCACCGCTCACGCTATATTCGACGGGTGGACTCCGTCGGCTCTTGGAGACGCGCTGGGTGATTGCCGTATCCGGTCCATCAGCCCCAGAATCTCCGTCCATCGACAGCCCCATGCTCTCCGGGGTGTTCTTGATCCAGAAGGAAAGAGGAGGAACGACCAGTAACAGGACCAGTCCGATGGCAGTGGAGGTAAATTGCCATCCCCAGACCGATATCGAGAGGGCTAACACGGGCACCAGTACCGCCGGAAGACTCGAATCGATTGCTTGGAACGATGACATGGCCAGCGCCTTGCGCTTGTAGAACCAATTGTTGACCAAGGCAGACATGGCGTAGGAAAACCCAACGTTGGTGCCCACGGTCACCAGACCAACATAAACAAGCGCGAAGGCCCAGATATTTGGAGTTTGCCCCAGCACTAGAAAGCCGACCCCGGTCATGGTGGAGCCGAGGATAACGGCCGCCTTTGGCCCGTGCCGGTCTATCAGCCATCCTGCGACCGGCCCGGTTGGTCCGCCCCCCGAGTTGGCGAGAGCGAAAACGAAGGAGATGGTCGCTTGGCCAACGCCAAAGGTTTCTCCGACTGGGATGATGAAAACCGGGAACCCCTTCGAAACGGCAGTTTTGTTGAGCGAAGTTAAGAAGCCACCGAGGGTGACCATCCGCCAGCCGTAAAAGATTCCGAAACTTCGTTTGCTAGGGTTATTTCGTTTCAAATTCCCTCGTGGACGAACTGGCGGTTCTCCGCACGGGGGAGGAGACCGGTGACGAATAGAGTCCCCTCAGCCGTTCAGATGTTGAGCTTCCTCCCCTAGACGGGTATGGGCATTGTCACGCGTTGTTTCCCATGAAGATTTCGTTGGCAATGTCCATCGCGGCCCTGGTGAAGGGCAGGCCGCCGTAGAACGTGGTCTGGATGAACACTTCAATGATTTCTTCTTGGGTCAGCCCGATGTTTAACGCGCCATTGATGTGGCTGTGCAGCGGGCCTTCCCTGCCTAACACGGTTAGAGCGGCCAGGGTGCAGATCGAACGGCTCTGCAGGTCCAAGCCGGGCCGGGTCCATACAGACCCCCAATAATACTCGGTGGTCAATCGGGTGAATTCCCGTTCCGCTTGAGTAACCGGCCCCGGCCTTGGCGTTCCTGTCGGAGCGCCCATTAACTCCTGACGCCGCTTGACTCCCCGTTGGTAGAGATCGTCGGGGGTCTCGCTGGGGTCGAATACCAACTGTGGGGAAAACGGGATGTTTTTGGCCTCAAAGACCTCTTGGGCCACGCCCATGGAGGTGAATGCCGTCGGCACCCCGCCATAGAATGAGGCATGGATCATGACCTCGATAACCTGTTGGGCCGTGAGCCCAAGAGTGACGGCGCTTTCCACATGCCGCCGCAGTTGGTTCTCCCTTTGTAGTACGGTCAGGACCGAGAGCACTATCATTTCCCGGTGCTCGATCTTCAGGGCAGGCCGTTGCCAGATGGACCCGAACAGCGCCTCATCGGCGATGCGGTGCAGATCAGGCGCCATCTCCCGCGATCCCGGAACCGAGCCACTGCTGGGCGTCCCGCCCCCAAATCTGGCGCGAATCTCGGCACCCCTCTGGGCGCGCTCGTCAAGTGTAGTCATACCAACCCCCTCAGACTTTGTCTTGGTTTATCGGATGTGGAAAAAATGTCTGCGTTGACCACTCCCCTGCGTTGGCCACTCAAATAACTCGTTATCCCTGGTTATACGCTTCCAGGTGAACAGTAGCTACAACCCTAAGCACGCGAAGGGCTGTCTCGGCGGGATGCGAGACCGACTGGATTTCTGCTATGTGGGGTTCACGGTACGAAGGTTGCGCCCAAGCTGCCCAGCCGAGTGAAAGTGATGTTGCTGCCAGGCTGCACACGCACCGGGGTCACCCTGACGCTCCCTTGAGGCTCATCTTTGATAACACCCCGGCTTCGAATTGACGAATTCTTTCACGGGTTACACTGAATTCTCGACCGAGCAACTCCTCCTCAGTCAATTTGTTCACTTCAAAGCCGGTATTCGCTGCCAACTAAATCCCTCGTTCAGCTTCAAGGCCCAGAGCAACCTTTCCGTACGCCTGGCCG
>VFHG01000291.1 GCA_009392075.1 SAR202 cluster bacterium | reverse complement strand
TGTCCGACACCCTATCTGCGTTGGTTTCTATTGCGTAGGTCAACCTGTCTGGGACCTCACTCTCGGCAACCTTGCCTGCTATGAAGAAGAAGGCGCCAGTTATTAGCAGCGCCAGTCCTGGCCAGCGCAACATCCCGGACAGAGCGGGGAAGAACACCAAGCCCATCGCGACAGGGCCACCGATGACCATCAGCAGCGACGTGAGATTTCCGAAGTTTCGGGCCTTGGCGATCCAGTCCTGTCCTTGATCGATGTCGTCTCTTATCTGGGCCTCAGACCGTTCCGGGTTCCATTCACCTATCTGTTGGATCAGATCCAGACGGTCGCCCGCGCCCAAGTCCTCACGCACCCGGGCGATCGCATCATCCATCAGCGGTTCGGCCATGATTCGGGCTGAAACCTTTAGGACTTCCAGGGTGTCACCCGCTGCGAAGGGCAGTCTGAGATCGCCCTTGCCGTCCTTTAGGTTCTGTTTGACCTCGTCACTCAGAGACGTGTCGTCAACTAGGCTGCCAAACGCCAACTCAAAGATGATGACCCGACATGGCGCCGCAATCTGCTTGAGTGAGGGTATGCTTGCGGGCACAGCGCCTTCAGCTAATCCTTGGAAAGCCTCCACGTAGCGGTCTGCCAGTCCCCTTATGGGGTCCGGCGTGCAGCCTGGAAATCCCTGGGTCTCTCCCACTTCCAATTCGTCGATCCGGCGGTCCAGATAGCCGAACATGACATCTTTCACGTTCTCAAGCGGTTTGCCCAGGTTCACGTACAGCTCAAGTTCTTCCGCGTCCTCATTGATGTAGTCGATCGTGCGCTCGATCGCTCCTTCGACCTCTGTTTGTATGTAGGCGGGCGGAATTATCTTGCGCAGCAGGTCAACGATGTCTTGATGATCGACGACTTGGATATCGCCCAGAAATTCCTGGGTCTTTTCCAGTAATTCATCGTCCACCAGCACCTCGTCGTAGATGCGGTTGTAGGTGTCTTCAGCCGCGATGGTGTTGGTGTAGAACTCGACGGTTAGAAGTTTGTCGGAAAAATTGTTCAGGATCAGGTAGGTCAGAAATCCGACGAATATGACCACGCCAAGCACGAGTCCCGCCCAGGCGCGGAGGATGGAAGGTAAACAGCCCATATCAAGCCTTATATATCCATTTCGTTCGATAGCATCCTGGCCGCGCGACGCCGACCCAAAACGCCGATTTTCACGAATTCTAGCATGGTGAAATAGTTAATCCACGCCCCTTTTACAGCCTGTCCGAGGCAATAAAAAAGGCCCGGCGCAGTTTGCGCCGGGCCTTTTTTCGATCTCGATGACGGTTAGTAGTTTGGTCTGATGTTTTGCAGCCGCCTGATGCGTTCTTCCATCGGCGGGTGGGTGGAGAACATCCTAGCCATGCTGGCTCCCCGGAGTGGGTTCACGATGAACAGATGGGATGCTCCTTCAGCCACCTTCAACGGGCGATTCTGCGAGGCCGCCTCCAGTTTCTGGAGCGCGCTGGCCAACGCCAATGGGTCTCCGGATGTGTGCGCTCCCGTGGCGTCCGCCTGGTACTCCCTGGTCCGCGAGATTGCAGCCCGGACCATGCCGGCCGCTATGGGCATCACGATGGCGACGATGAGCAGTCCGATGAAATTGTTGTCCCGTCCACGGCCGCCCATTCCGCCAAACATGGCCGAGATCTGCGCGAACATGGCCAGCATGGAGATCGCGCCGGCCACGGTGGCGACCATCGCCATGATCAGCGTATCGCGGTTGCCTACGTGGGCCATCTCATGGGCCAGCACACCGCCCAGTTCCTGGCGGGTCAATATTCGCCGGATGCCGGTGGTGACCGCCACCGTGGCGTGGTTGGGATTGCGGCCCGTTGCGAAGGCATTGGGCGATTCCGAGTCGATCTCAAAGACCTTGGGCATCGGCAATCCAGCTAACGACGCCTGCTCTCGGACGATGCTGTATAACTCGGGGTCGTCGTTCTCAGTGACCTCGGTTGCATGTGTCATCTTCAAAGCGATGCGGTCCGAGAACCAGTAAGCGCTGAAATTCATGACAATAGCCAGAATCAAGGCAAATATTATCCCGCCAATTCCGCCAAGCATAGCGCCAACCAACAGCAGCAGCGCCGACATGACCATCATCAAGAAGAATGTTTTAACAGTGTTCATAATGGATAAGACCTCTCACCTAGGAGACTTTCATAACCCGGCCAGACACGACGAATTATAGCATCTTGGCGGGTTCTCATATAAAATTACGCCTGCCTGGCCAGTCTCGGTTTCAATTGACACCTGGGGTGGTTGGTGATACCTTTCACAAAGCTTCGGCAGACTCGTTTCCGGCCCCTAAAGGGCCGTTTGCCAATAGGAGAGCTATGGCTGTCAAGATAGGTGTACTGGCAAAACAGGTGATCGACCCGGAGATGCCCATGGCGGCGTTCCGGATCGACGAAGGGTCCAAGAAAGTTGTTCCCCCGCCCAACATCCCACCGGTGGTCAATGGCTTCGACGAGAACGCAGTGGAAGCCGCCCTCAAGATCAAAGATGCTCAGGAAGCCACGGTAACCGTGATCTCCACGGGTACCAAGTTCGCCCTAGACGTGATGAAGAAACCCTTGTCGATGGGGGCCGACGAATTAGTCCTCCTGCAAGACGACGCTTTTGAGAACACCATCGACAGCTTCTTAACCGCCCAATTACTGGCGGCGGCAGTGCGGAAACTTGATGGCTTCGACCTCATAATCTGCGGACGGCAAGCATCCGACTGGGACAACGCCCAGGTGCCCCTGGGTGTAGCTGAGATTCTCGGCATGTCCTGCATCTCCCTGGGGAAACAGGTAGACGTCATAGACGGCAAGGTCCGTGTTGAGCGGATCATCGCCGACGGCTATGAAGTCGTTGAAGCGCCGCTTCCGGCATTAGTGACCGTGAGCAATGAACTGGGCCAGCCCAGATACCCCACTCTGCGCGGCATCATGGCCGCCACCAGGAAGAAGCCGACAATCTGGAGCGCCGCCGACCTGGGCCTGGACGCTTCCCAATCGGCCTCTCGTATCACCTTGCGGGATTTATTCGTACCGGTGAGCGAACAGGACTGCGAGATCATAGAAGGCGAGGACCCGGCTGACTCTGGCCGTCTTCTGGCCCTGAAACTGCGGGAAGATAAAATCATCTAACCGCCCCTACCCTATTAAACATAGACTTAAATCTGGCGGCTACGTTCTGTGGCCAGAATGAATCGAAAGGCACGGGAGGCCGTGATGGCTGATGGCACTGGAGCACTGATAATTGGCGACGCCTCAGGCGGAGAGATCGGCAGCACAACCCTTGAGTTGTTGGCGGCCGGTCAGAAAGTAGCCGCTGATCTGGGCGAAGAATTGTCGGTAGCGCTATTGGGAGACACATTGGACGTGCCTGCACAACAGGCCATTTCCCACGGCGCCCAGAAGGTCTACGCGATCAACCACCCGTTGCTGGCCGATTATCAGGTTGACCTTTACCTGACAGCCTTGGAAGCCCTTTGCAAAGACGCCGCCCCCCGCGTGGTGCTGATCGCGAGGACCAACGAGGGCCGGGAATTGGCCCCAAGGTTGGCATTCCGCTTGGGCGTGGGACTTGCCCAGGACTGTCTTGAAGTATCAGTGGACACCACGGAGAAGAAGCTGCTGGCCAATCGGCCGGTCTACGGCGGTAACGCCATCGCCGTTGTGAGCTGTGACCAAACTCCCCAGATCGCCGCCATCCGCCCGAAGGCCTACGAACCCACCGAGGCAGACTCTTCTCGTACCGGCGAGGTCGTTTCATTCCCAGTCGATCTGGACGCATCCATGGCCCTGACCCAGATCGTGGACACGGTCATAGAAGAAGCAGAAGGCGTGAAGCTGGAAGACGCCAACATAGTGATCTCCGGTGGACGGGGACTTGGTGGGCCTGAGCCGTTCGCTCATCTGGAAGAACTGGCCAAGATCATGGGTGGCACGGTTGGCGCATCCAGGGCCGCCGTGGACTCGGGCTGGGTGCCTTCAAGCTACCAGGTTGGACTGACCGGAAAGACCATCACTCCCGACCTATACATCATGGTCGCCATCTCCGGCGCCAGCCAGCACATGGCCGGCTGCTCCGGAGCTAAAGTCATCGTCGCCATCAACAAGGACGCCGAAGCCAACATCTTCAAAGAGGCCCGGTACGGAGTGGTCGGTGACTGGGAGTCCGTTCTCCCGGCGCTCACTGCGGCCGTCAGAGAATTGACTCAAGACTAGCGGCCTCCGTCGGAATAGGCTTCCGGTCTGATTGTGGCTGTGTATAGCGTTTCACCCTCACTCTAACTCTCCTTTGAGGGAGAGAGGACAAATTTCCTTCCCAGTCAATTAAATGCGCTCGTTTTAATTTCATTCTGAGGAGTGCCGTAGGCCGGCGAAGAATCTCGTTTTGCGAGTTAAACCGTTCCCACCAAAGCAAAGAGACCTATCGTTGCGCTCGGGGTGACAGATGAACGGGGTTTCAAACGCTGGGACA
>VFHG01000290.1 GCA_009392075.1 SAR202 cluster bacterium | reverse complement strand
AACATCTGAGGGAATCAGGGGCAGCCGCGCTTTGGAATGGCGGCTTGTGGACCAACTCTCACCCCGGTCCACTTTCGATCAGGCTGTAGCACACACCGCCATGGAGAAGGCCCAGAAATCCGACCGGCCAGAAACGGCCCATGGCATCGAACTTACACCCCTAAATCGTCAGATCGACGCAGACCGAGTGACATACGAACACGTAAAGATCGAATTGGACCGTGAGTTGGGGGTGACCCACATTCTGATCGAAGGGCCGTCCGAACCCCCGCCTTCGACCGCCGAGGACATCCACGACGCCGGGGACAAGTTTTGGCCGTTAGCGATGGCCCGGCAGTTGGACGACGCCATTCTGCACCTTCGGCTCAACGAGAGCGAGGCAGGCACCTGGGTATTTCACACTAGGGGCGATAACAGCCAGGTGGCCGCCTACGACGGATTATTGCTGGAGCATTCATCCGATTGGCTGGTTAGGGAGATTACCCTCTACCTGAAGCGCACACTGAAACGCCTGGATGTAAGCTCAAGGTCATTGGTTACGCTGATAGAGCCGGGAAGCTGTTTCACCGGCACTCTGCTCGAGCTTGCTCTGGCCGCCGACCGCTGCTACATGCTGGATGGCGAATTTGAGGATGACGCCAACTGTCCAAACACCCTCGCAGCGGTCCGTCCCACCGGCATGAATTTCGGCCCTCTGACCATGGTCAACGGCATAACCCGCCTAGAAGGCCGGTTCTTGGGCCAACCCGAAGCCATCGACGCGATCCGGAAAGAGTCCGGGAACGACCTGGAAGCCGAGGCCGCCCTGACCTTAGGGTTGGTAACGTTCATCCCCGACGACATAGACTGGGAAGACGAAGTGCGGTTGGCCTTGGAAGAGAGGGCCAGCTTTTCGCCCGACGCCCTGACCGGCATGGAAGCCAGCCTGCGCTTCGGCGGGCCGGAAACCATGGAGAGCAAGATATTTGGGCGGCTCAGCGCCTGGCAGAACTGGATTTTCCAGCGGCCCAATGCCTCGGGCGACCAGGGAGCCCTGCAGCTATACGGCACCGGTGCCAAGACTCGATTCGACAAGGGCCGGGTGTGATGCAGAAACCCGGGCAAGGAATGGCTGAGAAATGGCGATAGAGCATTCCAACATAGACTACTCAGAGCGCATACCCAACAATGTGGGCTTGTCCGACAACCGGCGTCTAAGACGGGCGTTGGAGTCCTGGCAGCCCAACTACATCAAGTGGTGGCAGGAACTGGGGCCCGACCGTAGCACCGGGTTTGACGTTTACCTCCGTACGGCAATCAGCGTTGAGACAGACGGCTGGGCCAACTTCGGCTTCGTGAAGATGCCGGAATACCGCTGGGGCATCTTCCTGGCCAAGCCCGATCTCGACCGCAAGATTCCATTTGGCGACCATCTGGGCGAACCGGTCTGGCAAGACGTGCCCGGCGAATACCGGGCCCTGCTGCGCCGCCTGATTGTCACCCAGGGAGATACTGAACCGGCCTCAGTGGAGCAACAGAACCACTTGGGTGCAACTTGTCCTTCCATGTATGACCTCCGCAACCTGTTCCAAATCAATGTAGAAGAGGGCCGCCACCTTTGGGCCATGGTCTACTTGCTTCATGCTTATTTCGGCCGTGACGGGCGGGAGGAGGCCGAGTTGTTGCTGGAGCGCCACTCAGGAGACGCCGACAAACCCCGCATCTTGGGGGCGTTCAACGAACCGACCCCCGATTGGCTCTCGTATTACATGTTCACCTATTTCACCGACCGCGACGGCAAGTATCAGTTGGCGGCGCTGGCCGAATCGGGATTCGACCCTCTAGCCCGCACCTGCCAGTTCATGCTCACTGAGGAGGCCCACCACATGTTCGTCGGAGAGACAGGCATCATGAGGGTCGTCCAACGGTCCTGCGAAGTCATGAAAGAGGTCTACACCGACGACCCCAAGCAGGTACGGGAAGGCGGCGCCGTAGACCTGGAAACGATGCAGAAATACATCAACCTTCATTTCAGCGTCTCCGTGGACCTGTTCGGCCAAGAGATCTCCACCAATGCAGCCACTTACTTCAATTCCAGCCTCAAGGGCCGCTATCTGGAAGCCCGGCTGGACGATGACCACCGTTTGACCGATGCCCTGTGGCCGGTCCACCTTGTCCAGGACGAGCGAATCATTTTGGAAGACCGCCCTGCACTGAATGCGGTGAACGAGCGGCTCCGCGATGACTACATCAAAGACTCCCAACGCGGTCTGGCCCGCTGGAACCAGGTGCTGGAGTCCCACGGAGTGGAATACCGGTTTAGCCTTCCCCACCGGTTCTTCAATCGCAACATCGGAACATCTGCGGGCATCAGCGTGAATCCCCAGGGAGATGTCATCACCGAGTCCGAGTGGCAATCTCAACAGGGCCAGTGGCTGCCCACCGCCGAGGACCAGGCGTTCGTCGGTTCTCTGATGAACCGAGTGACCGATCCGGGGAAGATCGCCGCCTGGATCGCCCCTCCGGTCCGAGGTATAGACGGCAAGCCATGGGATTACGAGTATGTCAGGTTCAACTAAATCAGACCATGCCCCAGGAGTGATGCGATGGCCAATCATACCGTAACCGTCGATCATTCGGCCTCACCTTCGACAATCGAATACTCACAGGTCTTTAACGTAGCCGTCGCCATGATCGACCGCCACGTGGCGGA
>VFHG01000289.1 GCA_009392075.1 SAR202 cluster bacterium | reverse complement strand
GGACTCTTCAATCAGCGAGCAAACCTCCGGCAATAAGAGCAATTGGCTTTGGAGCCACTCCAGGTCAGTGCTGTCCACCAGTTCCCGCAGGTTGAACACGACGCCCAGGCCATCCTTCAGAGCGATCAGTTCTCTGGGATTGACGGTGCCGGAGACGATACGCCCGATTATACGTTCTAGGTCCGAGACTTTATTTAGTGAGGAAATCGAATCCGCCCGTTTCAGGCCGTCCAAGTAAAAATGGTCTACGGCGTCCAGGCGCTGTTCCAGCGCTGTCAGGTCTAGCAGGGGCTGGCCCAGCCATTGGCGCAACAGCCGGCCTCCCATGGCCGTTTTCGTGCGATCCAGCGCTGACAGCAATGACAGTTCTTTACTCTCGTTTCGACCGGCGGCGAACAGTTCCAGGTTGCGGCGGGTCTGGGAGTCCAGGGCCATGAAAGTCCCAGTGGCGTAGATGGCTAGGTTGCTAAGTTTGAGTTTGGCCGCCTTCTGAGTTCGGGCCAGGTACTCGACAATCGCCCCGGCAGCGGCAACGGCCAGGTCCATACCCTCGCAGCCAAAGGACTCCAAAGTAAGTATTCCGAAATAAGACAAAAGCGCCTGGCGGGCTTCGTCCGGATGAAAGGTTCTGGACTCTACGGGTGTTAGTTCGTAACTGTTGCCGTTGCCGTTCCGCTGGTCTGTCCACACCGGGAGTTCGGCTGAATCGGGGACCAATACCTCGGCGGCTTCGATGCGCTCCAATTCCAGCGGCAGTTCTTGGAGGGGCAATTCGGTGGCGGAAAATTCGCCGGTTGTGATGTCGATATAGGCTAATCCAGCCCGCCCGCCTAGCTCGGAGACGGCCGCCAGATAGTTGTTGGTCTTTTGATCGAGTAGGTTGGACTCGAGGACCGTGCCCGGAGTAACGATGCGAACCACGTCACGGTCGACCAGTCCCTTGGAGGTGGCCGGGTCGGATATCTGCTCGCAGATTGCGACTTTGTGGCCTTTTTTAATCAGACGAAAGAGGTAGTTATCTAGCGAGTGGACAGGGACGCCGGCCAGCGGCACACGGAGGCCCTTGCCCATGCTGCGGGATGTGAGGGTAATCTCTAGCTCTTTAGCGGCGAGCACGGCGTCGTCGTCGAAGGTCTCATAAAAATCGCCCATCCGAAACAACAGAATAGCGTCCGGGTGGTCGCCTTTGATCTTGAGGTATTGGCGGCGAATCGGTGTCACTACCCAACCCTGCTCTTTCGATTACACCGGGAATTCTACTACCATTTTCGCCTTGTGAGAGCCCCTCGCATGTCAGCGAAGAAATCTCGTTGACGAAAAGAACTTGCTGCGCGGCTACTGGGTGCCCCATCTCCGACTTCATTGAGAGTCTCGACTTCGTCGGACCTAACCTTTCCCCTTCCGAGGGAGAAGGGACATTTTCCGTTTACCCGACGACTAGGGTTTCCAGAAACGTTCTTCGATGAAGTTCCAACCTTGGGGTACCAGCTTTTCCTTCATGTCTTCGATCATACCTGGGTGGCCACAAGCGTAGACCTTGGTGTCGTCTTTAGGCAGGTCAAACTTTGCTAGGTATTCCTCGGCAATGTTGTTAACCCGGCCGGTGACGCCTTTCCATTCGGAGTTCCGCTCCTCGGTGGGGCGGCTGATGGTGGGGACGAATCTCACTACGTCGGGGTGATTGTCGGCAAGTTCTTGAATCTCCACGTCATAGGTCAGTTCATCGATGTAGCTGGCGCCGTACATGATGTAAAAAACGTGATTTCCGCTAGCTTCTTCGGGGCCGTCGTGCAGGTACTGCCGTACCATGCTCATCGATGGCGCGAGGCCGGTGACGGTGGAGAGCATGAAGTGGTGATGCATCTTCCGGTCCATGGTGAAGATACCCTTGGCTCTGGGGCGAACCGACATCCTATCGCCCAATTTCAGGTCCCACATCTTGGGGGTCAATTCCCCTTCGAGCACCAATTCCACGAAGATCTCAAGATTCTTTTCGTAGGGAGCGGAGACGATGGAGTAGGCCCTTTCGATCTTGCCCAGCCCCAAGGTGCAATACTGACCGGGTTTGAAATTGAATTGTTCCGAGACCTCTAACTTGATGACCATCAGGTCTTCGGTCGTGTCCCGGCGCTCCACTAGCGTAGCCGTGGGAAACTTTGGGTTTGGGGTCAGGTCGGAAACTCCGGCTGACGCCGTGGATGTTACCTCTACCATGTCACTCCTTAGGTCTATTGCCGTTTATTGATGCCACCGGGTTCATTTAATACCATTGGGCCAGGTTTCAATGTCTTCAAGTCCTCTCCTAGCCGCCCTTGCTCAGACGGGCCGGGCGTATGTCCAATCCAGGCACCCGGGACGCAGGCTCCATCTCGTCGGAGATCTGTAAGTCTATCGCCAACTGCCCAAAGAGGGAGGTTGAGGCGACGACACCCACTGGGACAGCTTCGTTGATGGTGGCCAGTCCGACAAGACTGCCGATGGACATCTCCACGACCACGTTTGCGCCTTCTTCGATGGACATCGAGGCGGCGTCAACAGGGTTCAACTCAATTATCTCATCCCTTTGGATACTGTTACGCCGTCCTTGGATGATTTTGATCTCCCGTTCTTGCTGTAATAGTACTCTTCCCGGCACGAACCACAGCGGGAAATCGGCTTCCAATTCAACATCGGCCGATACGAAGGCCGGGGTGGTGGGCTCCGCCCTTCGGTCTTTAAATCCGCCTTCGTGCAGTACCGGTGTGCTCTTGCCGCCGTCTTGGACCGGCCATTGGAGACCACGATCCTCCCGGCTAGCGTACAGCACCTGGGTTGGCTGCGGACTCTTTAAATCGGTTTTAAAGGTGAGTCCGCCCTGATTGGCCAGACTTCGATAAGAAACCCCAGCATAAACCGGCGCTACCCGCGCTATTTCATCCATTGTCTCAGAGGGCGATGCTTGGATAAAGCCAGGCGCTCCCATCTTATGGGCCACGTCACAGATCACCTGCCATTCCGGGCGGGCGCCGCCTTCAGGCAGCGATTTGCCAGGTTTCAGACGCTGGATGCGCCGCTCCAGGTTGGTGAAGGTGCCGTCTTTCTCTGCGAACGTCGCGCGTGGCAAGACTACGTCGGCCCGTTGGGCGGCGTCGGTCAGAAAAGAATCGCAGACCACCAGAAATTCCAGGTTGTCTAAGGCAGCCAGGCCGTCGCCAAGCTTTCCGTTGGTGAAATTCGGACTGGCCCCGATCAGGAACATGGATTTGACCCGTCCGGACGCGGCGGCTTCGATGATTTGCGCCAAGTGAAGTCCGGGAATCTCGGGGATACTCGAATCCCAAAGCGTCTCTAAGGCTTGCCGGTCGTTCGGGTTGGAAACCCACCGGTATCCGGGCAGCCGGTCGGGCACGCATCCGACATCCCAAGCGCCCTGTTCGTTGGCTCCGGGCCGCATGGGGTAGATACCGGCGCCCGTTTTACCTATGTTGCCGGTCACCAAAGCCAGGTTCACCAAAGACAGGACGCAGTCTCGGGCCAGCTTTGGTTGGATGTTGTCCAGAGCGTAGACCAACGCGCTAGTCTCGGCTTCACCGTACAAGCGGGCCGCCTCGGCTATATCCGCGGCATCGACCTGGGTTGTTTTCGCAATCTCATCCAGGTCCAAGGCGCTGAGTGCGTACTGGAGAGTAGCCGGGCTTTCACAGTTCTCGGCCAGCCAATCGTCTTTCTGGAATCCCTGGTCGATGACCGATTTCAACAGTCCGCCCAGCAGCAGTTGCTCAGTGCCGGGCGCCGGGCGCAACCAGATGTGGGCGTAGCGGGTCAGTTCGACCTCTCGGGAATCGATCACAACCAGCTTGGTGTCTTTTCGGGCCGCCCGTTTGATAGGCACACCGACCACGTTATGTTCCTCGGTGACGTTGCTGCTGAAGACCAGGATGCAGCCGGACTGCTCTAGGTCCCAGATGGGATTGGTGGCGCCGGCGTGACCCAACGACTGCTCCAACCCTAGGGTCAACTCGGGCTGGGTGTTGGAGGTCTGGTCAACGTTATTGGATTTCATGGCGGTCCTGGCGAACTTCTGCGCCAAGTAGTGCTCTTCATTGGTGCTGCTGGGCGAGGTCAGGAACGCGAATGAATCACCGGAATATTCGGCCAATCTCGCAGCCACCACTTCCAATGCTTCGTCCCAAGTCGCCTCAACGAGTTGGCCGTCGCGGCGGACCAGCGGGGTATGCAGCCGGCTGGTGTCGTTGACGAATTGGAGGCCGAACTTGCCTTTGAAGCAGGCTTGGCCGTGATTGGCGGGGGAGTTGATCTCCGGCACTACCCTGATCAGCGTGCCGTCGCCATCGTACTCGACGTTCATCTGGCAGCCCACCGGGCAGAGGGGGCAAATCGTCCGTTCCACCTTCCGGGGTTTGTCCCATTTGTGGTCCCGTTCGACCAGGGCGCCCACCGGACAGACATCGATACAGGCGCCGCAAAATTCGCAGCCAGACTCCAGCAGGGATGTCCCGAAGGACGTGCCCACCAGCGCCTGTCCACTGCGCATCGTAAACGCGATGGCGTCGTCACCACGCAACTGCTCACAGGCATTGACGCAGCGTCCGCAGACGATGCATAGGTTGTAGTCACGGTCGTAGAATGGATCGGCCACTTCCAGGGGAATCTCCCGGTACTTGTACTGGAGGGGCGATTCCAGGCTCATGCCCAGATAGCGGACGGTGTCTTTCAGTTCACACCGTTCATTCTTGGGGCAGGTCACACAGCGGTCGTTGACCGATACATGGCGCAGGCAAACATCGGTAGGGCCGCAGATGTCGACCCGGTGGCAGGTAAGACAGCCGTTGGGGTGCTCGGCGATGATCATTTCCATCACTGAGCGGCGCAAGTCGTTGACCTCGGTTGAAGCGGTCTGAACCTTCATGCCGTCGGCCACGGGCGTGGTGCACGAGGTTGGAAAGCCGCGTTGTCCTTCCACGCTAACCACGCACATGCGGCAGGCGGCAAACGGCTTCATCCCAGGGTGATAACAAAGATATGGCACGTAGACCCCGGCTTCGATGGCCGCTTCCAGCAGCATCTTGCCCGGTTGGGTCTTGACCTCTTGCCCATCAAAACTGATTGTTATGTCGTCGGCCATTCAACAGCCTCTATATCTCCTGGCCAGGTGCTGGCCGGGTAATTTTCTGTTCAGGTTAACGGCGCGCCAGCGCGGGAGAATAACGGGGCATCAGACACGTCCCAGTGGGGCATATCCGGTCAATGATATGAGTGTCGAACTCCGGCCCAAAGTAGCGCAGGGCCGATGAGACAGGGTTGAATCCCAGTTGGCCGTGGCCGCAGAGGGAGCCTGCCTGCATGTTCTCGCCGATGCTCCGCATAAGAGTAAGGTCTTCGCTGGTGCCCTCAAGCTGGCAGATGCGCTCCAGAACCTCAAGCAGGTGGCTCATGCCCATTCGGCAGGGGAAACACTTGCCGCAGGACTCGTACTGGCAGAAGGCGATCAGCGACCGCGTCATATCCACTATACACACGCTGTCGTCAGCGGCGATGAGACCGCCGGATCCGACGATGGCGCCCGCCGCTCTCAGGACCTCGAAGTCCAGAAGAATATCGATATTGTCCGCGCCCAAGACTCCGCCCAGTGGCCCGCCGGTCTGGAGAAATTTCAGGGTCTTGCCGCCGCGCATGCCGCCGGCCGCTTCGTAGATTACGTCTTTCAGGTTCATGCCCAGCGGCACTTCCAGCATCCCGGTGTATTTCAGGTTCCCCGACAGGCATAGGATGACCGTGCCGGTGCTGGTGTCGTGGCCGATACCGGCGAACCACTCCCCGCCCTTAGAAACGATCTCAGGCACGTAGGCGAGGGTTTTGACGTTGTTGATGTTGGTGGGCTTGCCAAAGAGCCCGACCTGTGCCGGGAATGGCGGACGGAACCGGGGCATCGCCCGCTTGCCTTCGATAGCTTCCATCAGCGCCGATTCCTCACCGGCCACATAGGAATCTCCGGTGAGAGCAATCTCTATTTCGTAGCTGAAATCGGAGCCCATAATGTTCTCGCCCAAGAATCCCAATTCCCTGGCTTGTTCAACCGCGGCGCGGCACCGGTCGATGGGGCCGTTATGACCGTGGCGGATGAAGATGTATCCCTTGCTGGCGCCGGTGGCATACCCGGCGATGATCACCCCTTCCACCAGGCTACCAGGGTCGCTTTCTAGGATGTTCTTGTCGTTGAAAGCGCCCGGGTCGCCCTCTTCGCAATTGCAGAGGACATACTTCTCGGGGGCCGGGCTCCCCGCCAGAAAGCTCCATTTGGTGGCTGTGGGGAAGGCCGCTCCGCCGCGGCCCCTGAGTCCCGAAGCCTTGACCTCATCCAGGGTCTGTTCACGGTTAAGCTCGTTGAGCGATTTGTGCAGGGCCTGGTAACCGCCGTTGGCCACGTACTGGTAGATGTCCATGGGGTCGATGTTACCGTGGTTCCTGAGGACGATGCGGTCCTCCCAGATTCGCATGGGGTGCTGATTCAGGTCGGGGATGCCATCAGGGACCGGGGCATCGCTCGCTTCCTGGAATAGATAACCCAGAACCTTGGCGGTAACGGGCTTGCCGCCCGAGACGTGGGCCGAAACGATCTCAGAAACATCATCTACATCCACGTTGCCGTAGAAAACGCGGTGGCCTCCCGGAAGTTGGACATCTAAGAGAGGTTCAGCGAAACACAGACCCAGACAGCCGACCCGGCTAACCCCAGCGGAGACGCCCTGACTTTCCAGTTCCGTCTCCACCGCGTCTGCTACGGCGAAGGCGCCAGCGGCTTCGCCACAAATGGCGGTGCCGATACGGATCCAAGGACGCTCACCCGCATTGAGCGCTTCCCAACGCTTGACAGCCTCTTCGCTGATCTCTAAAAAGCTACTTGGAAAACTATCGGGCATGGCCTTCCTGTTCCAAAAGATGAGCGACATTCTTGGCGGCGGACTCTGGACTCACCCTGCCGGCCAAGTGGTGGTCCATGGACATCACCGGGGCTTGGGAACAAGCCCCAAGACAAGTATTCATTCTCACAGTGAGGCGTTTGTCTGGAGTGTCACCTTCATCTTCCATGCCAGCGGCTTCTAGGACGGACTTCAAGACGCCCATGGCGCCCACCAGATGGCAGGAGGCGCCCCAACAGACTTCGACCACGTGATCGGCAGGGGGTTCAAAACGGAAGTTTGGGTAAAAAGATGCAACGGCCCAGACATCGTTGACGGTGGCATTAGAAAAACCAGCCACGAAATCAAGCGCTTCTTTGGGTATGTAACCCAATTCGTCTTCAACCGCGAGCAGAGACGACAATACGGTAACGGTCGGCTGCGTCTGGCTGTGGACTGCGTCGTGAATCCGCTTTTCTAGCCCACTCATAGTCTGGGCTCCTGATCGATCGGGCTTGGGGGCAGGCTTTGCTGAGGATGATTCTACAGTGGACAGGCACGAATTCATTCGTGGAAATTCTGCTCGTGAAATCAGTAACAATCTAAGCGCGATACTATCACAGCCCCAAGAGTGATTCAACTAGAAATCAGCCTTCAGATGGGTGATTGCGGAGCGGACGAAATAGCTGGTTCGGAGCCCTCAGTCGAATGGCGATAAGGGCGCAGATGGTGGGCGTTCAGGGCGCCTTGGGAATTCCTCAAAAGAAAAGAGTGCGCCCCGAATTGATCGGGCGCACTCTTAGGGTTTCTGCTGTGAACCGTTGGGCCCGGTTAATCGGCTTTGGCAGCGGCGCTACCTACGAGGATGCGTTCCACTTCTGGGAGCAGTGTCTCGGCCCGTTCCCGGCATTCCTCATCCGTGAGGCTGGAGAGGGGATGCTCGGCGACGATGTATTCGAAGTCGGGCACGCCCATCATGC
>VFHG01000288.1 GCA_009392075.1 SAR202 cluster bacterium | reverse complement strand
GAACATGACGGGTTCAGTAGCGTGTTGCGATTGGGTAGGGCCTGGTTTTCTCGGAATAGGCTAATCCGGGGTAAGGAGATTCCTCGTCGGCTGCCGCCTTCTCGGAATGACAGAAATGGCTGGGGAATGACGGAATTGTAAACGGTTGTATCGCCTAGATATTTTCGGACTGGAAGCGCCCTTGGTAGCCTCGGCTTGCAGCGGTTTCCATCTGCAAAAAGACTAGCTGCATCAGCCGGGCATCCCGTTGGACCCGGTATCCATCGGGGTGGTAGACCACCAGCAATGCCTGAGAGCGGCCGCTGTAACCGGCGTCCCAGACCGCTGTGTGGATGCTCACACCGCTACGTAGCAGGCTGGATCTGGGCCGGCCGAGGGCCATGATATTCAGCGGTAGGTTTACCACTTCATTGAAGGTCACGAGGAAAGGGCCGGGTTCTAACTGGAGCCAACCGTCGGGTCCAAACCCCATGGGCTCGGTCTCCGACAGCACCCTGCCGGAGTCTTCGACGCTTATTGCGCCGGGGGTTGCCAGGCGGGCCACATCGCGAACGGTCATGTCAAACCCGTTGGGCTGAAGCTGGGCCTCAAGGGACAGGAAGTGCTCCAACAAGGGTGGAGCGCCCTCGATCAGATGTTCAATGGAGTCGCGGTCAAGCGGAGTTCCCGGCATATTCTTATCCGAAAATCAGGCCCGGCCAGCCACTTGTTTTCGATAGGTGACTGGTCCGGGCCTGATTTTATTTGGTCTGGGTTGTCGCTTGGGGCTAGTCGTGCATGAAGTCCTGTATGTCTTGGGGCAGAGGCACGAACTCAGGAATCTCGGTGATGATTGCTTGGGTGGTCATCATCATACCGGCGATGCTGCCCGCGTTCTCCAGGGCCGACCTGGTGACTTTCACCGGGTCGATGATCCCCGCTTCAATGAGGTTGCAGTACTCGCCGCGGTCGGCGTCAAAACCCCAGTCCGCTTCACCATTGCGCACGCCTTCCAAGACCACCTGGCCTTCATGACCGGCGTTCTCAGAGATGAGGATCAGAGGGGCGCTGAGAGCGCCGTGAACCATGCGAACGCCCACGGCTTGGTCGCCTTCCATGGTCTTTTCCAATGCATCCAGCACATGCCCGGCCCGTACCAAAGCAACGCCACCGCCTGCCACGATTCCCTCCTCGATGGCGGCCCGGGTTGCCGATAGGGCGTCTTCAGCTCTGGATTTGCGCTCGTTAATCTCGGGCTCGGTGGCGCCGCCAATCTTGAGCACCGCTACGCCGCCAACCAACGCGGCCATGCGCTCCTGCAGCTTTTCGCGGTCGTAGTCGGAGCTGGTTTCCTCGATTTGGACCCGTAGTTGGTCCAGTCGTTCCTTGATCGCCTTGTCGTCGCCCTTGCCCTCGATAATGGTTGACTCGTCCTTGTTGGCGACCAACCGCCGGGCGGTGCCCAGCATGTCTACCTCGGCGTCCTCGACCTTGAGTCCCCGGTCGGCGCTGATCACGGTGCCGCCGGTGACGATGGCGATATCTTCCAACAATGCCTTGCGCCGTTCGCCGAAGCCGGGCGCCTTGATGGCCACGCAGTCGATGGTTCCGCGCAGCTTGTTTACCACCAGGGTAGAGAGGGCTTCGCCGTCAACATCTTCGGCGATAATCACGAGAGAGCGGCTATTTGCCTGTAGCAACTTCTCCATGATGCCGATCACATCGTTGGGTGCGCTGACCTTCTGGTCGGTGATCAGGAACATGGGGTTGTCGATTGCTACTTCCATGCGCTGAGTGTCGCTGACGAAATGGGGGGAGAGGTATCCGCGGTCAACACGGACTCCCTCAACGAACTCTAGTTCATCTTCCAGAGACTTGGATTCTTCAATCGTCACCACGCCGTCCCGGCCAACCTTGTCGAGAGCGTCGGCCAACAATTCGGCGATGGGCTCCTCGTGGGCGGAAAGGGCGGCCACTCGGGCCACGCGCTCGCGGTCTTCCACGGGGATGGCCATGGTTTTCAACTCGGCTACCACGGCGGCTACCGCCATATCGACGCCGTCCCGGATGCCGATACCGTTGGCGCCGGAAGCGACGTTCATGAAGCCGTTGCTAACGATGGCCTGGGCTAGGACCACAGAGGTGGTGGTGCCGTCGCCAACCGCGTCGTTGGTCTTGGAGGCGGCTTCTTTAACCAGTTGAGCGCCAAGGTTCTCGTACGGCTCAGGGAGTTCAACCTCTTTGGCCACGGTGACGCCGTCACTGCAGACTACGGGCAGTCCGAACATGCGGCTGAGCAGCACGTTTCGGCCGCTGGGTCCCAGGGTTAGCCCGACGACCCGCTTAAGCTCATTCACGCCACGCATCAGACTGGCGCGGGCATCCTCATCAAATGTCAGTTGCTTGTCCGCCATGACCGTCTCCTCGTTCCTAAAACTGGCGTCGCCGCGATGTTCCGGCGGCGCAGGTATTTTCCGAATATTGATAGTTGAAGTGAGAGTCTTCTGATTGAAAATCATGCGTCAGACGGGCGCGATTGTCAACCGGGTGCGGCGACTGCTAAAACATTCCAGGCAAGGCCAGGCACGAAATCGCCTTTTTAGGATTTGACCAGTGGTTTTACTCCGTCCAAACCGTCTACCAGGCTAGCCAACTGGCCGATGGTTTCCCCGAGGACCGGATGGACCAAGTCGGGGGCCAATTCGGCCAGCGGCACTAGCACGAAGGCCCTGAGGTGGAGGCTGGCGTGGGGGATCTGTAGGCCGGGCTGGTCGACCATTTGGTCTTCTAACAGCAGTATGTCTACGTCGATCAGCCTCGGGCCGAACCGAGGGCCGTCTTCGCGACCCATGTCCTGCTCTAGCTTCTTGACTCGCTTCAGTAATTCGCCAAGAGATATCGACGTCACGATCTCGGCCACCATGTTGAGGAAGTTGGGTTGATCGGTCATTCCCCAAGGCTCGGTCTCGTAGATTTTAGAGGTGCGGAGTACCGCCAGATCGGGCCGAGAATCTAGGGAGATTATCGCCCGGTCGAGGTTCTTTTTCCGGTCTCCCAGGTTCGTTCCAAATCCCAGGTAGCCCGTCGTGCTGGTCAAGACGCCTTCCAGCCTTCCGGCCTCCAACCACGCACCACAGCGTCGGTGACACGGCAGACCCTGACCATCTCTTTAACGTCGTGTACCCGCACCAGGTCTGCGCCGCCGGCAATGGCGAGAGACACAGTGGCCGCTGTGGCTTCAACCCGTTCTTCGGCCGGCAGGTCCAACAGTAGGCCCAACGTGGACTTACGGGAAGTGCCGACCAACATGGGACAGTCGAGTTCTTTGAGTTCGTTCAGGCGGGCCAGTACTGCCAGGTTTTGGTCGGGGGTTTTTCCGAAGCCGATGCCAGGATCGACGATGATGTTGTCTCGCGGCACACCTGCTTCAAGGGCAGTCCTGACGCTATCCTTCAGACTGGAGACCAGATTGGGCACCAGGTCCCGGTATTGCGTGCCTTTCTGGTTGTGCATCAAGACCAGACCGGCACAAGTTTCGGCAGCCACCTCCGCCAACTCAGGTTCCGCCTTCAGGCCCCAGATGTCGTTGATGATGACGGCCCCGGCGTCAACCGCGCGTCGGGCGACCGCGGCTTTGTAGGTATCCACGCTGATGGGCAGATCAACGCGTTTAGCGACGGCTTCGAGCGCCGGCATCAGCCTGGCTAGTTCTTTATCCAGGGAGATCTGCTTGTGTCCGGGACGGGTCGACTCTGCGCCGATATCCAGGATGTCCGCCCCTTCGTCTTGGAACCGAAGGGCCAGGTCTACAGCAGCATCAACATCGCCGCCCAGCCCGTCCCCTGAGAACGAGTCGGGCGTCAGGTTGATGATGCCAATCACGTAGGTGCGCACGCCCCAGGCCAGCGTTTCGCCGCTGGCCACGGCAAGCCGGTTTAGGGGTGTCTGGACTTGGGTCATGGTCTCATTTTATCACTCTGGGCTGTGCTCAGACTCATTGCTCATCGCTTGAATGGTCTGCTACGATTAATCAGGCTCGACGAGACATAACGCAAGGCGGAATCTCAGAGGACATGACTTGAGATCCGCCATCATGGATTCGAGAAAAAGTGGACTTCAACGTCCACTTTGACACTCGGCGGGAGGGGCAATGACCGCGGAAAAACGGCAGATTGACCAGAAGATTGACGCCCTGGACGCTATGCGCCAAGAGTCCCAGAAAGGCGGCGGCCAGGACCGGATAGACCAGCAGCATAGCCGGGGCAAGCTGACCGCCCGTGAGCGGCTGGCCCTGCTCATGGACGAGGGCACATTTGAAGAACTGGATCCCTTCGTCACCCACCGGGCCACCGACTTCGGACTGGCCGACCGCAAAATCCTTGGTGATGCCGTAGTTACCGGCTACGGCCAGGTGGAGGGCCGCCAGGTCTTCGCATTCGCCCAAGACTTCACGGTTATGGGCGGCTCCTTATCGGAGGCCGTCAGCCAGAAGATCTGCAAAATGCTAGACCTGGCCGTTAAGTCCGGCTGCCCCGTGGTGGGATTTAACGACTC
>VFHG01000287.1 GCA_009392075.1 SAR202 cluster bacterium | reverse complement strand
CAAGACCAACGCCCGGACCCGTAAGGATCCCCGGCGTACCGTGGCCGGCCGAGGCCGGCGCAGCGGCGGCAAGTAGTAAACGATTAAGGCTGAGTGAGATTTACTTATGGCTAGACCCAGGACTAGGCGACGCGAGCGCCGTTCAGTGCCCCAAGGAAGGGCCTATATCTATTCCACATTCAATAACACGCTAGTTAGCCTGACGGATCCTCAGGGCAATGTCATCGCCACCGCCAGCGCCGGGACAGTGGGATTCAAGGGCTCTCGAAAAGGCACTGCCTTCGCCGCACAGCGTGCCGCGGAACAGGCTGCTCGCAAGGGTATGGATCAAGGCCTTCGCCAGATAGACGTGCTCATCAAAGGCCCAGGCGCAGGACGGGAGGCCGCAATCCGGTCTCTTCAGGGCGCCGGGCTCTTTGTTACCAGTATTAGGGACGTGACGCCCATCCCTCACAACGGGTGCCGCCCGCCAAAACGAAGGAGAGTGTAACTCCAATCCCATGGGAAGATATACAGGACCATCCTGCCGCCTTTGTCGGCGGTCCGGCGAAAAACTATTTCTGAAGGGCGACAAATGTTTTACTCCCCGATGTGCCTTCGAGAAGCGGCGCAACCCGCCTGGCGACATATCACGTCGCCGCCGACGGCCCACGGACTACGCTGTCCACCTGCGTGAAAAACAGAAGGCGAAATACATCTATGGCGTCATGGAAGGCCAGTTCCGGCGCTACATGACCGACGCGTTCAACACCCCGGGAGTAACGGGCATGAACCTGCTCCGCACTTTGGAGCGGCGTCTGGACAATGTGGTGTTCCAACTGGGCTTCGCGGACTCCAGGAAACAGGCTAGGCAGAGCGTTCTTCACGGCCATTTCCGAGTCGACGGCGTGAAGACCGATGTGCCTTCCTACCAGGTGAAACCCGGTCAAGTCATCTCTTGGAAGCCGTCCATAAAGACCACCGATTTTTATGCGGGACGTATCGACGGCGTTCCCAAACGTCCGGTCCCCGCCTGGCTGACATTGGACTCGGGTGACATGGTCGGAACAGTCGTATCTTTGCCTGCGGATGAAGATCTTCAGGCGATCGTAGATTCAAGGTTAATCGTAGAATTTTACTCGAGGTAGTTGTCCATGCTGGACACCCTGATCTTAACTCCGGGTACGCCGGAGGCTGGTGCGGAAACGCTAAAACCCGAAATTCGGGTTATCGAATCAGAAGAAACTTACGGGAAGGTGGCCGTTGAGCCGCTGCCCCGCGGTTTCGGGCTCACAATTGGCAACCCTCTCCGGAGGATATTGCTCAGTTCCACCAACGGCAGCGCAATCACGTGGGTGAAGATAGACGAAGTAGTCCACGAGTACGCCGCCGTGCCTGGCGTGAAAGAAGAGGTCATGGAACTTCTTCTCAACGTCAAACGGATCCGGATTCGCTCCCAATCTGAGCGGGCCGGGAAGATGCGCTTGGATGTCACAGGCGAAGGCCGGGTCTGCGCAGGAGATATCTCAACGTCAAGTGACTTCGAGATTGTAAATCCTGAGCTTCATCTGGCAACGCTGGACTCCGACAGCTCCCATCTTTCCATTGAATTCAACGTCGAGCAGGGAGTGGGCTATCAGACTGCAGCCCAGCCCGACGGCACGTCCAATCCGCCTGTGGGCGTTTTGCCGGTAGATGCGGTGTTCAGCCCGGTGCGAAAGGTCAACTACAACGTTGAGCGTACTAGGGTCGGCCAAGTCACGGACTACGAACGTCTGATCATGGAAGTCTGGACCGACGGCACCATCCGTGCCGTAGAAGCAATTCAGCAGGCTGCAGAGAACCTGGTCAATCATTTTTTCCTCTTCAGCAACCTCAATAGGGTGGCTGAGGAAGGCTCAGAGCGAGTACCCCTGGTCGTCTCTCCGGAGATCTACCAGACGCCCATCGAGAAACTGGAATTGTCGCCACGCACTCTGAACTGCCTGAAGCGGTCTCACATCTCCAAGGTTGGGGAAGTGCTGGAGATGTCTGATGACGAGCTGCTCAAGATACGCAACTTCGGCGAGAAATCTCTGGTTGAATTGAAAGAGAAACTAGCTGAGCACGGTGTCACAGACCTAGGTGAATCCGCCGCAGGTTCGGTGCCCGACATCTCGCCCGAGGACCTGGGCGAACTGATGGGTGACGAACAAGAGGAATCCGACTCGCCCGCAGACGCCCCTGGCATGTCCATCGAGGAGACGGGGGAAGATGCGGCCGATGGCGACGATAACGACAACGATTCAGGCGAGGACGAAGAGTAACCATGGCTTCCCATCGAGTAGCCGGCAGAAAACTTGGCCGGTACCGAGACCAACGCGTGGCATTGCTGCGCGGTCTGGTCGCGGAACTTATAATCCACGAACGTATCACCACCACGCTGGCCAAGGCCAAAGAGACCCGGGTCATGGCGGAAAAGTTGATCACCCACGGCAAGAAGGGTAGTCTGCATCACCGCCGGCTTGCCTTGGCCCAGGTGCCCAACTCCCGCGTGGTCGCAAAAGTCTTCGACGATGTTGCTGGACGATACGCAGAGCGTCAAGGCGGCTACACCCGCGTATTGAAACTGGGACCCCGTAAAGGAGACGCAGCGGAGATGGCCATCATCGAGCTGGTCTAGCTAAGCGGGCAATCAGGGTTAATACTTGAAGCAGAGGTAGTTTTTAGATAGAAGAACGTAGAGCCCAAAACTCAGAAGGCGAGTCAGACAACGGAACGGACGGGCAGCTTTGGCGGGCCACCCTTCTGATTGAATACCAGGGGACGAACTACGCCGGATTCCAGCTTCAATCAGGTCATCCGACGATTCAAGGGGAGTTGGAAAAAGCGATAGCTCGGTTCACTGGCCAACAAACCAGGATCAGGGGCGCCAGCCGCACCGATTCCGGGACCCACGCCAAGGGCCAAGTGGTCGATTTTCTCACCGCTACTAAGCATCCACTGAAACGATTCGCCCCGGCGCTGAACCATCATCTCCCTGAGGACATCAACGTTCTTGAGGCTCACCGGGTTGACGATGATTTCAACTCCCGAAGATACGCTCTGAGCCGGACCTACCAATACAGCATATTAAACCGGCCTGCACCATCGCCCTTACGGCGCCACTCCCATCTCTGGATCAGGGAGAACCTGGACACTGAGAAGATGGCGGAGGCAGCCCAACTTCTGGTGGGGGTCCATGACTTCCGGGCACTGGCCGTAGGGCATCCGGAAGACCGAAGCGCGGTACGAGAGGTGTTGCGGTGGGAAGTGAATCGGGACCTAGAAAACATAGTGATCGAATGCGAAGCCAACGGCTTCATGAAGCAACAGATAAGGAAAGCGAACGGAATACTGACAGAGATAGGCAGAGGGAAATGCTCAGTAAGCGCGGTTGCTGACGCCCTGGCGGGCGAAGTCATTGGAGCCCCGTTGCTCCCGGCCCACGGGCTATGCCTAATTAGTGTAAAATATCCAGGTCCTATCGAATTGGGACTTGAGAACACAGGACTGAAATAACAAAGCATGAAACGGACCAGTACATACTTCCCAAAACCCGGTGAGACCGGCGAACGATGGCGGGTGATTGATGCCCAAGGTCAAACCCTTGGACGCCTGGCGCGGAACATCGCCATTGCCTTACAAGGCAAAGACAAGACCATTTTTACGCCCCATGTTGCGACCGGAGACTTCGTTGTCGTCACCAACGCGTCTGATATGCGGGTCACCGGCAACAAGCTGGACCAGAAGATGTACTATCGCCATAGCGGGTACGTCGGGAACCTAAAAACGTTCAGACTCAGAGAGATGATGGAATCAAGGCCGGACCGGGTGCTGGAGCTGGCGGTGAAGGGCATGCTGCCCAAGAACCACCAGGGCCGGCAAGCGCTGCGCCGCCTCAAGGTGTACAGCGGCCCAGACCATCCCCATGAAGCACAGGTGACCGGTCACCCGGCAACACAAGCGGTAGAGGACGGAGGATAGACTTACCTTGGTACAAGCTGAAACCAACCAGACCTATTACTACGG
>VFHG01000286.1 GCA_009392075.1 SAR202 cluster bacterium | reverse complement strand
CCGGGGACAGCCCGGGCTGCTGTGGTGTCGAATCTGCGGATTCGGGCGTGGGGGTGGGGGCTGCGCAGTATCTTGCCGGTCAGCATGCCGGGCAAGATGACGTCGGCGGTATACAGGGTCTCGCCAGTGACCTTATCCGGACCGTCGATGCGGCTGATGGACTGTCCGATGATTTCAGATTGGGAAACCATTTATTTTTGTCTTTATGTCCTTTGTTTAAGTGCCCTTTCTGCCACCCCAAGCGAAGCGAGGGTCCCGTTGCTTTGGTCGAGCGTCCTTGAATCGCACAACGAGATTCCTCGTCGGCTGCGGCCTCCTCGGAATGACAGCGTGGAGACGGAGCCATTCTGCGTTAACCGGCTTTACCCAGCCAGCGAACCCATGGGGTCCCAGGCGGGCAGGACGATGGGCTCAAGTTCCAGCGCCTTCTGTAGTTCCGGCGGCAGGTATTCCTTGGGAACGGCGATCTCGAACATGTACTCGGCGAACCAGGAGTCGTTCATCATGAAGAAGCCTTTGTTCCCCACTTTGTCGTCCCAACTGTTCTCCACCCGCCAGCGGCGCGGCACTCCATCCACCACGTCAACGCCGGTGAACATCATGGCATGGGTCATGGCTGTCTGGTGGTATTCCAACCTTTCCGCCTTGTTCATCGAGAAATCGGCGCCGTAGACGCTGGCGTAGTCGAATAGCTCTGCGTCCCACAAGCCCAAGTCCCGGTGCATCTGTTTGCCGGTGTCACACCCCATCCAGACCGACTTGCCGTCCTCCAGCATCTTCAGGGTGATGTCCTTCATTAACTGGATGTCGACATTCAGATACCTGATGGCCGGGGCGTCCACGACGTTGCCAAGGTATTCGACGGTGAAGGTCGCGCCCTCAGGGCTGGACTCCCGAGGGTCGTGGACCAGGCTGACGTAGTCATGGATGTCGGTCTGGAGATAGTCGGCGGCGAACTGCAGCGGGGTCAGTTTACCCGACCGGGTGAATTTGTCGTCTTTGTCCTTCCACTGCCAGTCGACCTCTGTGGGCGGCGTGCCCAAGTGGATGCACAGCACGTCATAGATGACTTTCAGGGTCTGGTCTTTGATTCCGCGAAGTTCGTCCAAGCCCGATTCTTTGGCGTAAGCGTCACGTATCCGCTTGGCGCCCTGGCGGGTCTGGTAGTTGAGGCTGGCGTTCATGCGGCCTGAGTTGGCTGAACTCTCGGTCTCCGGCATGGATGTCTTGGGGACGACCCCGTGCTTGGCCACCAGGGCGGTGAACATGTCCCATTGGCCACCGTCGGATAAGGGGTTCCGCAGCAGGAAGTCGACAGTCCGGTCGTCGGAGGGCCGGTCGGCGGTCTCGATGATCGCTTCTAATATAAAGTTGGCCCGTTCCAGCTTGTCCCAGAACATCAGGTAATTCTGGCTGAATTCAAACTCCTTAACGTTGAGAACGTTCCGAGTGTCCACCCGGCACAGGTTCAAGCCGGCGAACATCCAGCAGCGGCCGGACCGGGCCTGATTGGTCACACCCCAGTCGTCCAGCACGATGGAGAAGGAATGAGGCGAATCGGTAACGATTGAGTGATCAAGGGCCATATCGTTGACGTCGTGCTGGGTGACGACGTTCTGCGCCATCCGCTTGGATGGGTCGGCGTCGAAGGTCTCTCGGAAGCCGCTGACCGCCTCCTGGGTTAACGCTCCGGCGCCGTTATTTGGTATGTCATTAGCCATCTTTCATCACCTGATATCGAACTCGATTTCTGTCTCGATCAGTCTACTCGTTGGCGATCCAGTCAGCCACTCGTTCTCCAATCATAATCGTGGTGCAGTTGGTGTTGGCGCGGATGACGTCGGGCATGATCGAAGCGTCCGCCACCCGCAGTCCGGCGATGCCGCGCACACGGCCGAATTGATCGACCACCGCCATGGGGTCTGAATCAGGGCCCATCTTGCAGGTGCCAGACAGGTGCTGGCCGATCCAGACGTTCTCTAAAAGCCACTGGTCCAGTGTGTCATCGGTGGCCAGGTCGGATTCAACCGGCGAGATTACCTCATCGACGATGTCATTAAATGACTCGTGCTCCATCATATCTAAGATCATCCGCACGCCCTCCCGAAGACGCTCCCGGTCCCGCGGCGCCTCCAAGTAACGGCAGTCTATGAAAGGTTGTTCGTTGGGGTCATTGGAAGTGAGCAGCAACTCGCCCGCGCTTTCAGCCAGCTCAACCATGCAGGTGAACCGGATGCCTTCCCCGGCCAACGGGTCGCCGCCCAGGGGAGTCCCGAACGATGAAGGGAAGATCTGCATATCGTTCAGGTAGCTGGAACCAGTGGCCGTATAGCGGAGCACCGTTTGCAGGCGGGGCGCGTCCGGGTCCAGGGGGAAATCAGGTTTGGTCTTGACCCGCACTGGCACCAGAGGATGGTCGCGCAGGTTTTTGCCGACGCCCGGGAGATCCGCCACGACGGCGATACCCATATCCTCAAGATGTTTGGCCGGCCCGACGCCGGAGAGCATCAAAATCTGTGGCGAAGCGATAGCCCCGGCCGAAAGTACAATCTGATCGGCCTCCATGCGGAAAATTTCGCCGCCGCTTTCCACCTCTACCCCATTGGCCCTGCCTCCCTCAATCAGGATGCGCCGGACGACAACGTTGGGGCGGATGGTGAGATTGAGCCGATGTCGGTTGGGATTGATGTAAGAGAGAGCCGTGCTCATCCGCACACCATTGGGATTGTTCATGGGGAAGGGCCCGAACCCGGTGGAGTCCGGGTTGTTGTGGTCATAGGTCTCGGGGTAACCGCCTTCCAGGCAGGCCGTCTTGAACGCATTCTGCAAAGGCAGCCAGTCCTCAGGCTTATGGCGGCGCACTGGCACCGGGCCTTCCGAACCGTGGAAATCGTCTTGTATATCGGTATCGGTCTCCAACTTCCGAAAAAATGGCAGAAGGTTGATGTAGCTCCACTGGTCGTTACCCCATTCAGCCCACCGGTCGTAATCCTCGGGGACACCGCGCAAGAAAACTTGGCCGTTGATGGCGCTGGTGCCGCCCATCACCTTTCCCCTGGGCACGGCGATCTCGTTGGGTTGGGCCGGAGTGGCGGTGCCGACGAACGACCAGTTATGAGGCGCGCCCATCTCGGATGCGGCCGGGCTGTAGCCGTATTTCACGTCGTCGGGAAGTCGGTCGAAGTCCGGGTAGTCCGGTCCCGCTTCAAGCAGCAGTACCGAGCGGTTGGCGTCTTCGGACAGCCGGGTTGCGATGGTCCCTCCCGCTGATCCGGCCCCGATAACGATCACGTCGTATTTCATATTTGTTCCTCAATAATAAGATTCTTGCCAGACGGTTCCGCGTCGATTAGAACAGACGCTTGCTGGCGCTCAGTTCTTGCAAGAAAAGCTCCAACCGTTCCTGGAATTCCGTGTCCGCAACCAGACCGTCATCGTCATCGCGGGACAGCGCCTCGGCTTCTTCCAAGGACGCCGCTGAGTAGTAGGCGGGGGGGATGCGGAATTCGGACTCTCCGGCCAGCACTACGGTGCCCAGAGTTGCGGCCTCCAGTTCCAACCGATCGGAGCTGCCCAGCTTCTCCCGCAGGTCGCTGACCCCGGCCATGCCGTGGTTCAAGTAGACCTCTGAAACCAGGTCACGCTGTTTCTGGCTGGTTATGGTTTTCATCACCACCGAGTTCCCGATGCGGCGGCGGCGCAGGGCGGACGTGAGGAAGGCGTAGAGCAACACAGCGGCGGCGAACAAGCCCAGAATCACAGCCGCCCCAATGAGAAAGAGAATCGCGCGCACAAGTTGGACGGCCCAGCCGCCGCCAAATAGGTCAGAGAGGAATCCCGGCCCTTCGACCTCAACTGGGATCCGAGTCACTACGATCTCATCGATTCCCGCGATCTTGCCCAGGGCAATTATCTCGGGTTCAACGTCCTTGGCATGCACCACCAACATATTGAAGGCGAAGAACTGGCCCTTCTCAACGATTGCTTTGTCGAACTGGACGATGTCTTCGCCGACGACCTGGGGGTTGGGTTTTTCGTTCAGATAGGTGGAGCTGGCCTTGATGGGCCTGGCTTCTATCACCCGGCCACCGTCTACTTGAAGACCCCAAGCCTGGTCCTGGTCGAATTGGGTCTGCAGGATATCGACCTCGCCGTTATTGATCACCCGCATGGCGTAGATGCGCAGGTTCAGGTTCTCGCCCTGGATATCTTCGTTCTGGAACGTGATCTGAAGGTCTTCCACCGGAGTCCGAACATCCAAAACGTCGGTCTCGCGCAGGATCTCATAGGTCAATTTGGGGTCGGGTTCGCTGAGATTGGATAGCCCGAAAAACAGGGCCAGAAAAACCGAGACAGCAAACGTCAGCGCGGCAAAAGCCCCGCTCCGGTGTTCATTGGCCCACCGCGCTAGTCTTTGGACCTGGGCTGGTATACGCGATTCAGGAAGAGCGGCCATAAAATGCTCTCACCCTAACGCACAAATTCGGAGGCCAGAGCGCTGACATTGATATTCTCAACGTCGGGCAGTGTGGCCCTTATTTCCTGCATCCGGCCAGCGTCGTAGCCGGCGGTCAGTTCCTTCAGGCGAGGATAGACCTCCTCGCTGAAAAGCTTCATTGACGACAGCGTCTCGTCGAAGGTCATGAACCCCGCCTGACTCATCATCATCAGGTTGCCAAATCCACCGCAGTAATCATAGAAGTTCTTGATCTGGTCATAGACCTGGTCCGGCGTACCGGCGAAGACGTTGCCCCGCGCCATCTGCTCCGCCAGGGTTGTGGCGGTCGGCAGACCGGTGCCGGAACTGTTGCCCCGCATCATGGTGGCCGCCATGGCCGTCGAGTGGTAGCCGGGCGGGTTGCTGTACTGTGGCGGGACCTTGTTTGAAGTCATGTACCAGAGCAGTTTCTCGGCGACATCCAGCCCCTCTTGCTCGGTCTTGCCGACACTGATCAATGCGCAGTAGGCCAGCCGGTCTATGGGCATACCCTTCCCGTGGGAGTCGAGGTATCCCTGACGGTAACCGTCGAAGATGCCCCGTATCCGGGGATAACCGGCCAGAAACACCGCTCCAATATGCCCCCTTTGCGCGACCTGGGCGGCAGACTCAGCGCTACCCATGGTTACCCATACCGGAGGGTGTGGCTGCTGGTAGGGCCGGGGCCAGATGTTGATCTGCCGGGCGTGGAACCAACGGCCTTCGAAACTGAAGGGCCCGTCGTGGGTGGTCCAGGCTTTGGTGATCAAGTCGTGGGCCTCCCACAGCTTCTCGGTTCCCCGGTATGGGAAGACATTGGCCGGCGCGATCTCATATGGCACGCCGCGCACGAAACCGCATTCAAGGCGGCCCCTGGACAGCACGTCGATCAACGCCATCTCTTCCGCCACGCGGACCGGTTGGCTACGGTTGGCTACTGGATTACCCAGGATGAGCAGCCGGGCGTTCTTGGTCTCTCTGGCCAGTATGCCCAGCATGATGGGCGCCGCCGGAACCATACAGGTGGCCGTCTGGTGGTGCTCATTGTTCATGATGTTGAGGCCCATCTCGTCGGCCGCGCACCACATATCCAGATACATGTTGTAGAGGTCGGCACCTCTATTGGGGTCGAAATGCTTATTGGGCAGGTTCACCCGGATGGACTCGTAGGAGTCGACGTCCGGAAGGTCGGGATAGGCGTCTTCGGTGAAAAACCAGGCTCTCAAATCAGGCACCTACTACATAACGATTTTGAAAAAACCAGGATCTATTAACGGCCAACTAGCTTGAAGCGAATTCCATGAAACGGGCCACGAACTCGCCGGGCTGCTCGATATGCGGGTGATGCCCCGCCTGGGAAATCACAGACATGCTCGCGGTGGGTATCAAGTCCCGCAGCGCCGCGCCGTAGTCGGTGGTCACAATGCCGTCGTTCTCACCCCAGACCAGCAGCGTGGGTATGTCGATTCGATGCAAGCGGTAGCGGAGTTTCGGGTTATGCATGTATGGCTCCCAGGTATAGAGCCCGTGGGCAACCCTGTTGGCCGCCACCGTCTGTAGTTCGTCGTCTGTCATCTTCGCGAAGTCCGGAGCCTGGGAACGGTCATGCCAGGCGGCATTCAACAGTTCCTCGGCCGGGAGGGCAAATACGTCGGCCACGTCACGGTCAAAGGGGCCGCCCGGCTTGATACCCACCGAGTCCACCAAAACCAGCTTGGAGAAGCGGCCGGCGCTGATCACGGCAAGCTCAGCAGCCAACCAACCGCCCATGGAGAACCCCATCAGGATGGCGTCTTTGAGATCCAGGGAGTCGATCAGGTCCAGATACAGGAATATCAGGTCTTGCAGGCTGTCGAAATGCTCCGGGATGGGCGTGCCACCGAAGCCGGGATGGGTAGGATGCATTAACTCAAAACTGCCGGAAAGACTCTCTCCGAAAGGCAACCGGTCCAACGGGCCGTCTCCGCCGTGGAGCACCAATACCGGAGGGCCGGAGCCCTGCCTTACTACAGGAACGTCCACCCCATGCAGTGAGACTACAGTTGATGTGTCGCTGGTCATGCCCGTCCTTCCACCGATGTTCGTTGCCGGTACTCGCACCAGGAGTCTGGGAGATTGTACTTCCAGAACCCAGGCCAGGCAAACTAAACCAGATAACAAAATTCAGCCCAGGAGCGATTCCTGGGCTGAATTTATGCTGGGTCTGAGTCTAGGTCTATTTTGCTAGTGGCGGGTTTGTGATGTAGCCTTCCGCCAGTTTCCGGCCGATCTCCCTCATGCTCTTGATGTCCTCTTCGGCGCTACCCACTGCCGGTGAGTAGACCACGGTATCGTTGCAATAGGTCGATTGCGGCTTCTCGTCCCGGGACAGCACATCAGGGTCTCGCCCTTCCTGCACAGCCTGGATGCCGTCCTTGACCAGCTTGCGGAACATGGTGATGCCACGGTCGGTGGCCCCGAGGTGCTCCATGCCGTGGATGGCTATGGGCCTCTGGCTGACCTGGGCTTCGTAGTCTGAGGGCTGGCGTTGCTGGTCTTCCAGGTTCTCGGTGATCGGCAGTTGGGCGGGGAGCATCTGCTCTCGGTCGGCCCACCATGCCGGTGTGCTTTCGTCCGTCACGCTGATGTGCCGGAACTCCAGCAGCATGGTGTGGGTATCGTCTTGGGGGACGATCCAACGGCTCATCATCGGGCCGTCGAACTCATGGGGATCCTGGCCGGTCTCCCAGATGGGCGCCACCTGCTGCAGGTTCGGCATGATGTTCTCCACCATCCGCACCCAGACGTTGTCGCCCATGCGCCGGGTGGCGATATAGATCATGCCGGCCGGGGTTTCGATGAAGTCCAATTCGGGTATCACACCGAACTCGTCGGTGAACTGTGACCCGGAGACAATGGTATGGAGGAACGATGTGTGGACCGGGTCCATAGCGTTCTCCAGTATCTGGAGCCAGTTGCAAGGGTAGTTGTACTTCTTGCCGGGGATCATCCGCCATCCCTCGCGTTCGTAACTGTCGATCATTGGGAAGGGCGGCATCTCATCCGGCGGTCCCATGTAGGCGAATACGACGCCGTTATACTCATGGGTCGGGTAGGCGCCGTGGCAGAGCCGGTCCTTCAGAGTGCTGTCTTCGGGTTCTCCGGGCGTCTCCAAGATGGCGCCATCAACATCGAAGAGCCATCCGTGATAGCAGCAGCGGATGCCCCTCTCGGACACCAGGCCAAACTCTAGAGACGTGCCTCGGTGGGGACAATGGGCCTCCATCAGGCCGAGTCGGCTGCTAAAGTCGCGGAAAGTCACCAGTTCTTCGCC
>VFHG01000285.1 GCA_009392075.1 SAR202 cluster bacterium | reverse complement strand
GCCGCATTGGGTCATCTGAGAACACCTTTTGAGGCGATTGAGGAACTAAACGACCTGTCAATTAATCTGGGTGACGAGTTACGGCAATGTGAAGGCGAAATTTTTTGGTTCGGGACTTGACCAACACACCGCCGAACCGTAAATTGCTAGCTAATCACGCTTTCCAACATCATAGGAGAGGTGCATCAATGAGCCTAGAAGGCAAAGTGGCGATCGTAACCGGGGCCAGCCGAGGCATCGGCAAGGCCATGGCCATGGGTCTGGCGGCGGAGGGTGCCCACGTTGTTGTCGCGGCCCGTTCCGAGGAATCCCGCCCGATGTTGCCCGGCACCATTCACTCGACGGTGGGCGAGATCGAAGACGCCGGTGGCAAAGCATTGGCTGTGGCGACCAACGTGCGGGAAGAGGACAGCATCCGCCACCTGGTTGACCGAACCCTGGATGAGTTCGGGGCCGTGGACGTGCTCATCAACAACGCCGCCATCGGCAGCTACACTCCTTTCTTGGAGATGACGGTCAAGGAATGGGACTTGGTCATGTCAATAGACCTGCGTGCGCCCTTCATCACCTGCAAAGCGGTGGCCCCCATCATGATCGAGCAGGGCGGCGGCAGCATAATAAACATCTCTTCCCATGCCGCCAACAACATCTTTTCGTCGACACTGACCGCCGACAGCGAGGAGATCGCCCTCATCGGCCAGAACTACGGCTCGGCCAAGGTGGGGCTGGAGCGACTGACCTGGGGCCTGGCTTTGGAGCTTGGACCGCACAATATTGCCGTTAATGTGCTGAAGCCCTTGCGCCCAGTAATCACAGAGGGCTTCCTCGCCCAGAGGCCTGATGCTGACGTCTCCACCTGGGCCACCCCCGCCGACATGGTCAAAGCCGCCAAATACCTGGCCGACCAGGACGCCAAGGGTCTGACGGGGGCCACAGTCACGGCGGAAGAGTTGGTTAGAAGGTTGGGGCTTTAGTTCTCTCTTCCCCTTAACAAAAAGCAGATCATCGACGTTGGACCACAGGGCCTCAGTAATCTCTCAGCCAGGGGGATAAATATGAATACTCGAGACCAGGTTTACGAGAGCATCGGCGTCTGCTATGCTGCCGCCCGCCGGCCGGACCCGCGTATCCACCAGGTGATCGTTGATCCATTGGGTGGTGCCCGAACCGTGATCAACGTAGGCGCGGGAGGCGGAAATTACGAGCCCACTGACCGTATTCTTACCGCGGTTAAGCCATCCCGTAAGATGATTACTCAGGACCACAGGGGCTGGCACTGCTATTAGAGGAATGGCCGAGGCGTTGCCCTTCCGTGATCAGACATTTGATGTCGCCCTGGCTACTTTTACTCTCCACCACTGGTCCAAAGTTGCCGCTGGACTGAACGAGATGCGCCGGGTGGCCAAACGGCAGGTGATATTGCTGTTCGGACCGTCGGAATCCCTGAAATTTTGGCTGGTGGAATATTTCCCGGAATGCTTGGAGTTGCCCTCAGAGACCGGCACTCCGGGAGTGGATGATGTGCGGGTCCACCTAAACGTCCACACCGTCGCGCCCGTTCCCATCCCGCCTGACTGTACAGACGGGTTCGCCGGGGCCTATTGGCGGCGTTTCGAGGCCTATCTGGAGCCAGCGGTCCGGGCGAGTATATCCAGTTTGGCCTTGCTGTCGCCGGAAGACGGAGACAGGGGACGCGGCGGTTGCGGGAAGACCTGGTGTCTGGTGCCTGGGATGCCCGCTACGGATATCTGCGAGAGCTGCCTGAGATTGACTTGGGGTATAGGCTGGTGGTGGCTGGGAGCTAAAATCCCCCTAACCCCCTTTATGAAAAGGGGGGATTATGGATCGATAAGGAGGTTGTCTTGGACTTTGCATTTTCCGCGGAACAATCTGAACTGCAGCAGCGGGTGCGGAGGATAGCTGAGCAGCTGATCGCGCCCATCGCTGAAGAGGCAGACGAGTCGCCAACAGTTCATGCTGGGCTGATGGCCATCTTGGCCAATGAAGGGCTGCTGCGGTATTGCGTGCCCGCAGAGTACGGCGGGGTCGGCGTTCGGGTGATGGACCTATGCATCATCCGGGAGGAACTGGCCCGGGTATCGGTACAGGCGGACACCAACTTCATCATGCAGGGACTGGGAAGCTACCCCATAACCCTGGGCGGCACGGACGAACAGAAGGCCAAGTACCTGCCACCCATCGCCAGAGGCGAAAGCATCGCCGCGTTTGCCCTGACCGAACCCCATGCCGGATCCGACGTTTTAAGCATGAAGACCGAGGCGCACCTGGACGGCGACGACTGGGTTTTGAACGGCGAGAAAAAGTTCATCAGCCAGGCCGGTGACGCCAGCACCTACACCGTCTTCGCCAAGACCGATGAAGGCGGAGGCAGCCGCAGCCTATCCTGCTTCGTCGTTGAGGCTGGAATGGCGGGCTTCGACGACTCGAAGCGCATGGACTTGATGGCGTCCCATCCTATCGGCGAACCCCGCTGGATTGACTGCCACATACCGCAAGCCAACCTGCTGGGAGAGCGGGGCCGGGGGTTGCGTCTGGCCTTGGGCACCCTCGATACGTTCCGCACCACCGTGGCGGCGGCAGCTGTCGGCATGGGCCAGGCGGCTTATGAGGCGTCCTTGGACTTCGCCAAAAATCGGAAGATGTTCGGCCAGAACCTGTCCGATTTCCAGACAACTCAGTTCAAGCTGGCCGACATGGCGGTTTCGCTGGACGCAGCCCGGCTGCTGGCTCACCGGGCGGCCTGGCTCAAAGACTCTGGACAGGAATCAATCATCAAAGAGGCGTCCTTCGCAAAGCTGTTTGGCACTGAGGCGGCCAGCCGAATCATCAACGAAGCCGTGCAGATCCACGGCGGGGCCGGGCTCGAGAGGGGCAACCGGGTGGAACGGTTGTACCGCGAGGTGCGGGCCTTGACCATCTACGAGGGCACGTCCGAGATTCAGAGGCAGACGATTGCCCGGCAGTTACTGCGGGAATAAGGTATGGAATTCCTCGAGAGGGAAAAGGGCTACCCCTGCGGTTGTTTTGGAATACCGGGGTCTACTCTGTGGCTCTTTTTCACGCTGATGTGGTTCTTCACCGAAGATGGTGCGATTCCCGTGGGGAAATGGTAGTTCGTATGGCGGTTCCTGGCCCGGCCGATCAATTTCGTTTTTAATCAGGAGCACCGGCACCGCCATACGCCGGCGGGCATCGAAGCCGGTGCGGTCTGCGACAACGTAGGCGCTCCCCGAGGAGAAGCAAGATGTTGAATAACCCGGATGTAACGTCAGCATTGGCCGACCTCGAACAACGCCAAGTCATCTCCCGAATCTGGATTGGCGACCATACCGTATGGAAGCCGGATCCTACAGAGATCGCCAACCGTCTTGAATGGCTGACGGTTACAGACGCTATGCGCGAGCAGGCCCCAGCACTGGAGACCTTTGCCAACGAGATTCGCGACGAAGGGTTCAAGCATCTTGTGCTGCTGGGAATGGGTGGCAGCAGCCTCGGCCCCGAAGTGCTCCGTCAGACTTTCGGCAGCGCGCCGGGCTACCCAGAGCTGATAGTTTTGGACTCTACTGTGCCCGGCAGGGTGCAGTCGGTGGCCGACGCGGTAGACCTAGCGAAAACCCTTTTCCTAGTGTCCTCCAAGTCGGGTTCGACCACTGAGCCCAATATGTTCTACGCCTACTTCCGAAATTTGGTGGAGACGGCTGTAGGCAAAAAAAGCGCCGGCCGACACTTCATCGCTATCACCGACCTTGGCAGTTCATTGGCCCGGCTGGGCGAAGAGCAGGGCTTCCGGAGAGTGTTCTTAAACCCCACCGACCTTGGTGGGCGTTATTCGGTGCTGTCCTACTTCGGACTTGTCCCAGCGACGGTCATCGGCATGGACGTGTTGAGATTGATCGACCGGGCCGACCGCATGCGAGAAAAGACCAAACCCGAAGTCCCCATCCACGACAACCCCGGAGCATTGCTTGGCGCAGCCATGGGTGTTCTTGCCCAACAGGGACGGGACAAGCTCACTCTGCTCACATCCCCGGCCATAGCCAGCTTCGGTTTGTGGGTGGAACAACTGATCGCCGAGAGCACTGGAAAGGAAGGGCTGGGCATAATTCCGGTGGCCGGAGAGCCGCTGGCGTTCCCAGAGCACTATGGCCAAGACCGGCTGTTCGTGTATCTGCGCTTGGAAGGCGACGCGAATGGTGAAGTCGATTCAGCGATCGACGCCATAGAATCAACTGGCCAACCTGTGGTGCGCCTGGACCTGTCGGACACGTACGATGTGGGGGCCGAGTTCTTCCGCTGGGAGACGGCCACGGCCATTGCCGGGTCAATCCTGGGGATAAACCCCTTCGACCAGCCAAACGTTCAGGCGGCCAAGGACAGGACCGAAAGTGTCTTGGAGCAGTTTGAAAAATCGGGGAAGCTGCCGGCCATGGATGAAACGGCCCCCATTGGCAGCCTGCTGGAGATGGCGACACCGGGTGACTATGTGGTCATCATGGCCTACATCTCGCAATCTTCTGCATTTGATTCTGCCTTGGAGGATCTGCGCCGCAGGGTGACG
>VFHG01000284.1 GCA_009392075.1 SAR202 cluster bacterium | reverse complement strand
CATGGCTGGCTTCGAGGTCGTGGAGTTGGCTTCGGATAAGGACGGCAATGTGGACCTGGAGGCGCTGCATGAGGTCGCCGGACCCGATCTGGCCGGAGTGATGATCACTCTGCCGAGCACCCTCGGCCTCTTTGACACCAACATCGTCGAGGTCTGCCGCGTCGTCCATGAGGCCGGCGGCCTGGTCTACGGCGACGGCGCAAACATGAACGCCCTTCTTGGCCGGGTGAAGCTGGGAGACTTGGGCTTTGACGTGGCCCATCTGAACCTACACAAGACCTTCAGCACGCCCCACGGCGGCGGCGGGCCGGGGGCCGGGCCGGTGTGCGCAACAAGTCAGTTGGCCCCCTATCTGGCAGCCCCCATCGTCACTGAAAACGGCGGCTCATATGAGTTATCCACGCCAGAAAAGAGCATCGGCAAACTGAGCAGTTTCCACGGAAACTTCGGTGTGTTAGTCCGGGCCTACACCTACATCCGCACCCTGGGCGGCGCAGGCATCAAGTCCATCAGCGGAAACGCGGTGCTGAACGCCAACTACATGATGAACGCCTTGCGGGGCGTCTACCACCTGCCCTACGACCGCACCTGCATGCACGAGGCTGTCTTCTCGGCCGACCTGCAGAAAGAGCGGGGCGCTAGCGGTCTGGAGATCGCCAAACGTCTGTTGGACTACGGTTTCCACGCGCCGACCATGTACTTCCCGGTCATCGTCCATGAAGCGTTGATGATCGAACCAACGGAGTCTGAGACCAAGGAGACCATCGACTTGTTCATCCAGGCCCTGATCGACATCGACCGTGAGGTCACGGAGAACACCGAGCTGGTGAACAACGCGCCCCACACCACTCCGGTGGCCCGGCTGGACGAAGCCAAAGCGGCCCGCCAACCCGACCTGCGATGGCAGCCTAACGCCGCGGACTAGCTCCTAGGCGTTCTTCTCCGCTTCCAAGATCGCGTTCAGTTCGTTCACATCTACCCGCACCTCGACTCCGGCACGTTCTTCCTGCAGCAGCATGGCCACGCGGGAATCGCGGTCGCCCCAGCCCCGGTTGATCGCTTCGGTCATCTCCATCAACGCCAGGTTGGCCAAGCGCATTGGGACGTCGAACTCGCGGCCCACGGACACAGCCAGGTCCACGTCTTTTCTTGCTAGTTTCAGGGCGAAGTCCGGCGGGTCGAACTTGCCGGGCAGCAGATGCTCGGCCATTCCCTCAAAGGGTCCACGCCGCCCGGTGGCGCCCTTGCGGACTGCCTCCCACAGAGCCAGCGGCTCGACCCCGGCTTTGACGCCCATCGTGAACACCTCGGCCATCGCCGCCTGGAATATGTACCCTGCGCAGTTATGGACCAACTTAGCCACTGCGCCGCTACCGATGGGGCCGACATAGTAGGCCTTGTCTCCGATTGTGTCCAACACCGGCTTACAGCGGTCGAACACGTCCTTGTCGCCGCCGACCCAGATTGCTAGGTTGCGGCTGGCGGCGCCCCTAGGGCCGCCGCTCACCGGAGCGTCCAGCACTTCGATTCCTCGCGCTGCGGCCTCGGCGTGGATCTTCCGGATCATGCCGGGAGTGCTGGTGCTCAGGTCGAAATAGACCTTACCGGCGCTCATTCCCTCCATGATTCCAGCCTCGCCCAATGCCACGGCTTCCACTTCCGTGGGGCCGGGCAGAGAGGTAAACACGATCTCCGATTGCTCCGCCACCTCTCTGGGGGTGTCGGCCCAGGTCGCACCGGCTTCCAGATGCCGGGTGGCCGAAGCCGGATTGATGTCGTGGACAACCATCTCGTTGCCACTCTCCAGGGCGTTGTAGGCCATGCTCCCGCCCATGGTGCCCAGCCCGATAAACCCTATCTTCATCTAGTCCTCCGCAGCGGGCGACAGCCCGCACTTATTTGTTCTTGCTTAGCGGGGGCTAACATAGCATGGCTGAGAGCGGGCGGGCTATCCGAGTTACGAGCCTACGTTGCGGTGTAGAATATCCCCGGACACATCGGATCAAGCGGGAGCGTGACCTAAACATGGTAGACCAGCAGGAAAAACTGTGGACTTTCGACGCGGTGGAGCCGGGTCAGGTTGGCAACGAAACCATTGTCGAAATCACGGCTAAGAACATCGCTGAATACGCCCGTCTGGCCTTGAACGACTCTCCCTCCTACCACCCGGATGCTGGAAGTCTGGTTGCCATGCCGACCATGGTCCTCAGTTACGCCCCTTTGCTTCGGGAAGAGATCGCCGAAGCTAACGGCTTCGTTGCATTTGAAGTATCAAAAACGGCCCGGAGCCAGACCCCTTTCGCTAAGTGCGAAATCCAGTGGTTCCACCCGGTGGTCCCCGGTGACACCATCGCCGGCCGGCGGCGGGTTTTAGAGAAGTATGAACGCCGGGGCAGCAAGTTCGTGACCTTCCGGGTAGAGGCGGTCAACCAGCGGGGCGAGGTCGCTGCCGAGTACGACTACACCTGTATCTTCGAGTACGCCAAAGGGAAGCGCGAGGTCCCTTCCCAGGAGAACAATCCGCAGGCCGCAGCGCCCCTACTAGCTACGCCGAGTTTGCTGGACTTCCCTGGAGTGTCCATCGGTGATGTACTAGACGAGTTGGACATCACCGAGAGTCAGGAGATCATGAACCGCAAGAACGATTTCCGCCTGGCCGGACGCCGCAACGACAGCAACATCCACACCGATGAAGAGTTCGCCAAGCAGAACATCTTTGCTGGGACCACCAACTCGGGCCCAGCCACCATGTCCTACGTGGACCAGATGCTGGAGCTTTCCTTTCCCGTCAGCAGCTTCTACTCGGGAGGCAGCCTGCTGATGCGGGCCATCACGCCATTCAGGAGTGGCGACACGGTTCGGTTCCAAGGCGAAATCACGGGCAAGAGCGAAAACGGCGGCAAGAAATTACTTGAGTGCCGGATCAAAGGCATCAACCAGCGGGGGGAGCTGGTGAGCCTGTCGGATGCGTCATTGGCGATGGGAAAATAGCGTCTACCGGAACAATCTCTACAGAAACCCATCACGTTCAGTTTCAAGATATTGGGCGATGTCGTTCAGGATACTATTAAATGCCCCAACCCTTAGCGCAGCATGCCTAGGGATAGTGAAGTGGCGATCTCGCCCCATGGTGATTGAAGCTGAGTTGATCCATATCCGTGGCGCAAAAGTAGGGATGCCAGTTCTAGCCCTGAGAGACTACGAGGTAGCCTCAAATTAGCAGGACTTCGTCATGAACAAGGTGCAGGTGAATCACCTGTAGCCGGTCATCTTCATCAAAATGGTTCCGAACTGTGCCTTGCACCATTGTCCTGAGCTCACCGAGTGTCTCAGCTTGCGTGAAAATCGACT
>VFHG01000283.1 GCA_009392075.1 SAR202 cluster bacterium | reverse complement strand
GAGAGGCGCAATCCCCGGTCCACCGCCAAGTGACCGTTATCTATAACCAAGGTCGGGCCCAAGAGTCGGCCGCCGGACAGACCATCATCCAACATGTGCTGGACGAGATCACCTTCGCCGAAGGGAACATATCCGAGCGGTACAGCATCGAGCCCATACCGGTGGACAGCCGCAACCTGAAGTTCATCGATTTTTTGATGCCCGGCGTGGTAGCCATGTCCATCATGCAGATGGGCCTTTTCAGCGTGGCGTTTTCCTTCGTCCAGTTGAAGAGCCGGGGCGTACTTAGGAGGCTGCAAGCTACGCCTATCTTGCCGGCCAGTTTCATCTTTGCCCAGGTTTTTACCCGTCTGTCCGTGTCCATCCTGCAGACTCTGGTACTGGTGGGCCTGGCGGTGGTGGCGTTCGATGTACACCTGGAGGGCAACCTAGGAATCATGCTGTTGCTGGCGCTACTGGGTGGTGGTGTCTTCGTCAGCATGGGTTTCGCAGTCTCGGGCTGGGCACGCACCGAAGATGTAGCCGCTCCGGTGGCCAACGCCATCGCACTGCCCATGATGTTCCTGTCCGGAGTGTTCTTCCCGAGGGACGCCATGCCTGAGCCGCTGCGGGCTGTGGCCGACTTCCTCCCGCTGAGCTACCTGGCCGATGCTCTGCGAAACGTGGCCGTTGATGGCGCTTCGCTATGGTCGCAGTGGGAGAATGTTCTGGGCCTGACGGTTTGGTTGGCGGTGACCTTCTTCATCGCTGTCCGGTTGTTCCGCTGGGAGTAAAACGCCCTCACCCACCTTGACCCTGAATCTAGGGCCAGCCTACAATTCAAAGCAGAAACTTTCCGGTAAAGGCTAATAAACCCACCAGGGCAGATATGTTTGAGAATCTAACAGAACGATTGACCGGCATCCTGAACAAGCTGACCAGCAAAGGCCGGTTGACCGAAGCCGACATTGACGAGGCCCTAAGCCTGGTCCGTCGCTCGCTGCTGGAAGCCGATGTTAATTTCCGGGTCGCACGGGATTTCGTTGCCGCTGTCAAAAAACGGGCCACCGGCTCAGACGTTCTAGAAAGCCTCTCTCCCGGACAACAAGTCGTAAAGATCGTGCAGGAGGAGTTGACCGAACTTCTCAGCGGCGGCGACAACTCCCTGACCCTCTCCAGCCAACCTGTGACTACGATCATGCTGGTGGGCCTGCAAGGCTCGGGCAAGACCACCACCGCCGCCAAGTTGGCCCTGCACCTGCGCAAGCAGAGCCACAAGTCGTTGTTGATCGCCGCCGATCTGCGCCGACCCGCCGCCATCCAACAGTTGGAAACGCTGGGCAAACAATTGGACATCCCGGTCTACTCCGAGGACCCCAAGACTTCGACCGTAGTACAGGTGGCCAAGAACGGCTTGGAAAAGGCCCGCCAACTGGGAGTCAACTGGGCCATCATCGACACCGGCGGACGCCTGCAGATCGATGAAGACCTGATGAAGGAACTTGGCGAGGTCAAGAAGGCGGTCAACCCCCACGAAGTGCTCCTGGTTGTGGACGCAATGACCGGTCAGGAGGCCGTTAACGCCGCCGAGGGCTTCCACGAGCAGGTCTCGCTAACCGGCCTGATCATGTCCAAGATGGACGGCGACGCCAGAGGCGGGGCCGCCCTGTCCATCACCCGCGTAACCGGCGTGCCCATCAAGTTCATGGGCGTGGGCGAACGGCCCGACGGCCTGGAAGCCTACCACCCCGACCGCCTGGCCTCCCGGATCCTGGCCATGGGCGACATCCTAACGCTCATCGAGAAGGCTCAGGATGCCGTGGACGAGAAACAGTCCGAGGAGATGGAGAAGAAGTTCCGCCAGGCCAACTTCGACCTGGAAGACTTCTTGACCCAGATCCAGAGCGTTAAAAAGATGGGCTCACTGTCTTCGGTCATGGAGATGATTCCAGGAATGGGCCAACTGAGCAAGAAAATGTCCATGGGCGATCTGGACGACGGACGCATGGAGCGTATCGAGGCCATCATCCGGTCGATGACCCCCCAGGAACGTCAGCGTCCCGAGATCTTGAACGGAAGCCGCCGTCGCCGCATCTCCCGCGGCAGCGGCACCACCCCTGCGGACGTGAACCAACTGCTGAACCAGTTCAAGCAGACTCAGAAAATGATGAAGCAGATGGCCAAGTCACGTAACCCCATGGCCTTGATGAAAATGCTCAAAGGCTAACCGGCCACGGCGCCGGCGCAGCCGGGGTTACATCTGCTTAGGCTTAATTCGGGCCTTCGATTGAGCTCGGCATAGTATTGGCAACCACTAGATACCTCACGAAGCACGATAACAAGCCGGGCCAAAACATTTACCTACGCTACAAGGTCGACAAAGGTCGACATCGGTAGGCCCATTCTACTGGGACTTGAAATCTTGGTGGCTGCCGATATCATCGAAATTCTTGCATTCGAACTCTGGTTCCGGAGCGTTGGTGTTTTGGCGGCCTTGATTATTATTCGCACATTCCTAAGCTGAGTGTTGGTGCTTGAGGTGGAGGGACGCTGGCCATGGCAGCCTGTCGTAAACGATAGAAGTGCCAACGGCGCGCCGTGAAGTTTAACGGTGATTGCAAACCACGATGGGGCCGAAAAATCGGCCCCATTCTCATTAGTTTAGGTCTGCAGAAAATCGACAGCCTAGCCTAAATCATCATTGCGAAAAAACTAAATCGGTACGTCGTTTGTTTTACCGATCTCAGTTAGCTTGTCGAAGGACCGTTACTAGGCAGCCAACTTGACCTCTCCCAGCCCTAAACGTGCGGCGCGACCAACTCCGTGAATTTCTCGAGCTGCTCCATCTGGTTGGGCGAGGCGAAGCGGACTATGAAGTAATCGGCGCCAACTTCTTTGTAGCGTTTGATGGCGTCGATGGCTTTTTGGGCTGGGCCGAAGACGCAGAGTAGTTGCTTGCTGACCACTTCATACGGAATGCCATAGTAAGCGCGCATGAACCCGTCGCCCTCGGATAGAGCCTCGTCTTCATCGTTCAAATTGACTGAGATGTACAGGGCCCGTTTGATGCCACTTACATCCTTCCCAAGCTCCGCACCTTTTTCTTCGATCTTATCCAAGCATTTGGTGAACATCTCTGTGGAAGGAACGTTGGTGATCCACCCGTCTCCCTGGGCCGCCACCCGCTTCAGGCCCCGCTGCACCCAGTTGCTCGAGAGCCAGATAGGGACCTGCTCTTGGACCGGTCTTGGCTCTAATGTCACGTCATTCAAGGGATAATAACCCTCTGGGTGGGAAACATTGTCTTGAGACCACAGCATACGCAGGATATCGATGCTCTCTTCCATCCGGTCAGCCCGCTCGGTTATGGGGACTCCCACGATCGCATGCTCATCGACGAACATCTGGTTGTTGCTTCGACCGGCTCCTAAGCCCAACACAATTCGGCCACCCGAGATATTGTCGATGGTGGCGATGGAGTGGGCGAGGTGGACCGGGTGCCGTAGCGCGTTCAGCATGACGGCGGTCCCAATCTTAACCCGGTGTGTGCGGGCAGCCAGAGCGGCCATCACGGCCATCGGCTCCAGCCGGGGCTTGGATGTGATGCTATCGCCAACCCAAACAGAATCGTACCCGATACGCTCTGCCGTCTCGGCCATCTGCCAGTTCAGCTCTACGCGGGGCCGTCCGCCCTTGGCATAAACCAATACGCCTCTGGTGGGCAGCAGAACGCCCATCTGGTTCATCGATTCCAATTCTTTCTCCAACCCGGATACGTCGAATATTTACTCTGAGTCGCTAATTATCACCGGCCGTTGCAGATAGGTCCCCGGCAACTGCTCGGCAACCAAGACGCGCAAGGGCCCGTCTGTGGAATTACGGATTCCGTGGGGCGTCCCAGACGGAACGAAAACCAAGTCGCCAGTTTCAACCGCGATCGATTCATCTCGGACAATCTGGTGGCCCTGGCCCGAGAGGAAATAATGGACAGCCTCACCATGACTATGGAAAGTATCGTCGCTGTGTCCGGGGGGAACCACCCGCACGGATAACTGAAGCGTGTGAATGTCGAAGCCTAGCTCTGGTGCGATCAGAGTCGTCGTCTGCTTGTCCGCCGGCGTCTCCCACGGGACCTCGTTCCGGGGCACCAAATAGTTTTTTGCCTTTCTCCGAACGTTGAACTCGTCATCCAGAACACCCAATTCGTGGAGCAGGTGTTGCCGCCAGGAGTAAAGAGCTGCCGAGTCCATCGCCGCCGGGTCTTCGTTGGCCATCGTGGCGATTCGGCTGTCGATGCTCTCGTGCTCAGTCAGGTCGTCTGCGTGGTACTGCCATGAGGCTGGCACGGGCAGGTGAGTGCCGGGAATCTGGTGGAAAGCGATGAAGACCATGGGTTCGTCGCCAGTGTTCTCGGTGCCATGCCAGATATTGGCGGGTATAAAAGCCAGGTCGCCCGGCGACACCTCAACTTCCTGATCGTCGATGATTTCTTTGCCATTACCCTCAAGGTAGTATTTGACGGCGTCGCCGTGGGTGTGGAAGGCGCCGTCGATACCGCCGCCGCCGATCTGACGCTTGAACACCCGGAAAGTGTGGATGTTG
>VFHG01000282.1 GCA_009392075.1 SAR202 cluster bacterium | reverse complement strand
TCCACGGGTTCTGTGTGGATATCCTCGGGATTGTTAACGGCGACTTCTTCGATGTCCATGCCGCCTTTGGTGCTCACTAGGATTGCCGGACCCCGGTGCACCTGATCGATGGTCAACGCTACGTAGAGTTCCTGTTTGATGTCGGCCAATTCCTCGATCAAGAGCTTCTCTACAGGAGCGCCCTCCGGTCCGGTCTGGGGTGTGAGGATGTTGGACGCCAACATCCTCTGGGCTGCTTCTTCAGCCTCTTCAGGACTGCGCACCAACTGAACGCCGCCCGACTTGCCCCTTCCTCCGGCATGTATCTGGGCCTTGACAACCGACTGGCCGCCAAGTTCTTGGGTTGCCGTTTTCGCCTCTGCAGGAGTAGTCGCGACGATGCCGCGGGGCACCGGTATGCCGTATCGGGCGAATACTTCCTTGGATTGGAACTCGTGGATGTTCATTGACGTCCTTATAAAGCCGGGAGACTCGAGGGCAAAGCCAGGAGACTCGGAGCAGAGCCGGGAGACTCGAGAGGTTTGTCTGTGTTTGCCTGAAGAGAGCGAAGGTTCAGGCGTTCGTAGAATGTAGGCGATTTTAACCCGCCCGTCAACGCGCTTAGGTACGCTTCTTGTGGACAAACGCGGCAGCCCGTTTCATAATCCCGCCCAAATCGACGCGGTGTTAGCTGGGCGTCCGTATCATGCGATGCGCCCTGGAAAAAACCGATTATCAAATCCCGAATTTAAAGGAGAGACCATGGTCCGCTACAACAAGGTTATAGAGCTATTGGAACAGGACAAGCCGGTATTCTGCTCCGGCTTGGTCTGGAACGGAAACCTGGATGACATGACTTTCGTGGGGGATGCTAACTACGACATGGTGATCGTGGAGATGGAACATCAAGGTTTTAGCTTCAATGACCTGCGCACCATGCTCCAGTTCCTGATGAACCGCAAAAAGGTGTCTGAGATGGGATCATTGCAGGCGGACCCATCGCCGTTTGTACGAGTGCCACCCAACTTCCGGGAACGCAACCAATGGGTCTTAAAACAAGCTCTGGACACGGGAGTGTATGGGTTGGTGCTGCCCCATCTGGATAACGTTGAAGACGCCAAAGCCGCAGTGGTGGCAGCCCGATATCCTCAAGTGCCAGGCGTGGCAGATTTTGAACCGGAAGGAGAGCGGGGGTGGTGGTACCGTATCGCACCGCGTTATTGGGGCTTAACGCCCGCCGAGTATTACGACGCGGCCGATCTTTGGCCTTTAGACCCTGACGGCAACATGCTCTTAGTTGGCATCATCGAAGACCCAGTTGGCGTGAAGAACGTGCGGGATATCCTGCGGGAAGTAAAAGGCATCGGAGCCATCTGGGCTGGTCCGGGCGACATGTCCGTCGCTATGGGTCACAAGGGAAATGCCGGTCATCCTGATGTGCAGGCCAACCTGCTAACCATCCTTGAAGCCTGTAAGGAGTTCGGTGTTCCCTGCGCCACCGGATGTACCGCTGAAGAAGTCCCCATGCGTTTGGAACAGGGGTTCCGCATAATAATAACGTCCCCCGAGAAGACCACTAAGGGTCTGGACGAGGGACGTAGAATCGCTGGGCGTTAGTTGGCGCTTGTTACTGGGGTCCTAGAGAGTCGGTGCCGGCGGCGCCGCCCCCGGCGGTATCGCTCGACCCTTCCCCGGGGCTCTGCAAGAATTTGAAGATGTCAGCCTCGGATGACAGGATGACCGTCGTCTGCTGGTTCAAGAAGGCTTTGTAGGCCTGCAAACTTCTCCGGAAGGAGAAGAATTCTGGGTCCTTGTTCAGAGACTCGGCCAAGATCGAGATCGCCTGGGCCTCGCCGTCACCTCGGAGCCGGTTGGCATCCCTGTCCGCGGCAGCCAGGATAACTTCCACATCACGGTCGGCGGCGGCCCGTCTGGTTCGGGCCTCTTCCTCACCTTCAGCACGCAGCCGGCGGGATATCTTTTCACGGTCGGAGCGCATCCGCTCAAAGATTCGTCCGGCAACTTCCTGAGGGAAATCGGCACGTTTGATGCGGACATCGATCATCTCGACACCGAAGGAAGGGTCTTCCTGAGCGAGGTTCGCCTGGACCGCTGCGATCACGTCTTGCAGCAACTCCGTCCGGGAATTTGTCGGCAGGACCTGGGAGTTGCCTTCATCGTCAGTAACCGGCTCGCCGGTTTCGTCGAGTTCGACATTGCCGCCGATGATCTGTTCACGGCTGCGCTCAGCGACCTCAGCACGAAGGGATGAGTTGATCCGCTGGGCCAGAATGCTGCGGGCGTTTTCTTCGGTGGTCAGCGTCTGCAGGAACGCCCGGGGGGCGGTGATCCGGAACCGACCGTAGACATCAATCTCCAGGATGTTGATGTCGCGGTCCAGGAACTGGCTAGGCGGCGCGTCGATCCGCAATAGCCGTTTGTCGTAGCTTATGACGCTATCGATGAACGGAGCCTTCAGGTAGAGACCAGGCGACGTGCGAACACTTTTTACGTCACCGAACCGGGTGACCACCACCTGCTCGGTCTCCTGTACCACGTACAGGCTTTGAGTTATGACGATTAAGGCCAGGATTACTATGCCCCCGGCGATGACTAGGTTCCTCATGGAGACCCCTTTTATTTCTTGTTGATTATCGGTTTGTTGTTATGGAGCTACCGGTTGAATTTGCGGCTAACTTACGGGGCAGGAGGTCCGAACGGTACTGGTACGATGCC
>VFHG01000281.1 GCA_009392075.1 SAR202 cluster bacterium | reverse complement strand
ATACGGTGCCACAGGCGGCACGGAACCCGGGCCGGCTCTGAGAGCCAAATGTCCCAGAAGCTTCCTCGAAGTCCGGAAAATCAGGTTCGGCGTATGGCAGTAGAGGGTCAAGTCCGTATTTGTTGGACCCATGGGTCCCTGGCTGGACGGCCCAATAGAACAGCACGAATATCCCAATAATGGTGAGGATTATCAGGAGCCACCACGCCGAACGCCCGATGTCGTGGAGACGCCTGGCCCCCACGGCTAAACCGGGTATGAATAAGGTCACGCTACTGAGGGTATCGAGAACTGCCGCTCCTCCGAACAACGCTGCGTCAAAGACTGTGGCCACCACCGATAGCAGCACTGAGAACAACGTCCACCACCAATATTCCGACCTGCTGGACCTGGTCCTGAAGTCAAAATACCTGCTGAACCCGGAGGAGACCGCCTGGGTGAAATTCATCTAACGATGTTATCTCCGTATCGGAAAACTGAAGCAATGATAGAGGCTTCTGTTGGATAGTTCCATCGGTCCATTTGTGTGGTTAATTCAATTTTTCATTACTTCGCTCGCCCGTTCACGGTGATGACTCGCCTACCTATAAACCGCCCCGATATTCCCTTTACAGCAAAATTACGCCAGGCGTGGTACCATCGGGTCACTTTTTTCTAGACTAACCAACTGGGCTGCCAATCGGGCGGATTAACGGGAGTAGATGCTATGAAAGTTGGGGTAAACGTTGCGGTAAACAGCGATACAGGCGACATTGGCGCATTCGCCAAGAAAGCGGAAGAACTGGGATTCCAATCTCTTTGGATGGCTGAGCATCCGATCATTCCGGTTTACACCACCTCCAAATATGGCGGCACTCCCGACGGCAGCATCCCCGAGTCCATGAGCGACATGGCTGACCCATTCATCTCTCTGGCAATCGCCTCCGCCACCACCAGCAAGATTATGCTGGGCACCAGCATCTGCCTGATCCCCGAACACAATCCCCTGGTGCAAGCCAAGCAGATCGCCGCGCTGGACTTCCATTCAGGCGGGCGGTTCATCTTCGGCATTGGCACCGGTTGGCTGCGGGAAGAGACTGAGATAATGGGCGGCGATTTCGACCATCGCTGGACCCAAGCTCGGGAAGCTGTTGAGGCCATGAAAGAGATGTGGACCAAGGACGAGGCCGAGTTCCACGGTCACTACTACGACTTTCCGAAGGTTCGCGTCTTCCCCAAACCGGTTCAAAAACCCCATCCACCCGTGTTCCTGGGCGGGGCAGCCACTAACGTCTTCAAGCGGGTCGTAACCTACGGAGACGGCTGGATGCCGGTACGGGCCACCCCAGATAGCGTTCGGGCAGGCCGCGCATCGTTGGACGAACTGGCTGATGCCGCGGGGCGCGACCCCAAGAGCATTCAGATACTGATCTATGGCGCCTCCAGCCGTGATGAGATCGAGCAGATGGAAGATGCCGGCGCCGATATGGCCACCGTACGTCTCACCTCCACTGCTCCTGGAGAGGCCATCTCCGGCCTGGAGAAACTGGCTGAAGAGATGTTGGGCTAAACTATGCGCATCGACATCCACACCCACATCTCCCCCGACCGCATCGCTGCGCCGGTACTAGAGGGTATGACGGCACAATTCGGCTACCCGGCGGTGGGTATCAATACCATCGATGGGATCAAATCCCACATGCGGGCGTCCGGCGTGGATAAATCGGTTGTGCTAGGGGTGGTGGACCGGCTGGAACACATCAAGCCGGCCAACGATTGGCTGATCAGCATCCAAGACGACATGCTGGTTCCCTTTGGCGCCATCCACCCGGACATGGACGACATGCCAGGCGAGGTCCGCCGCCTGCGGGACGCCGGAATCAAGGGCGTGAAGCTGCATCCCATGGTGAACCAGTTTTTTCCCGATGACCCAAAGATGTTCCCCTTGTACGAGGAACTGGGTGACGATATGGTGGTGGAAATTCACTCGGGACGTTGGGCGCACACCAAGCCTGAGGACACGGTCTACTCGCCGCCGAACCGGATCATGAACATGATTCGCCAATTCCCCAAAATGAAAGTGGTCTGCCTTCATCTGGGTGGGTTCTACATGTTGGACGAGGCGGAGAAGGAACTGATTGGCAAGGACAACGTCATCATCGACACCACCTGGCCACCCGAGTTGAAAGAGGTGGGCACCGACACCCTGGCCGCCATCATCAACAAACACGGCGCCGACAAAGTGTGCTTCGGCACCGACTTCCCTCTGGCCGACATGGCCAAGGACTCCCAGTTCATCGAAAGCCTACCGGTCCCCGATGCCGCCAAAGAACGCATCCTGGGCGAGAACTTCCGGGAACTGGCCGGTCTATAAAACCCCGGATCCACTGGAGACAATATGCCCGCCGAACTTGACGCTTGGCTGGAACAATCCAGAGAAGAAGCGCTAGACCCCAGTCTGCCCATCTGCGACCCGCACCACCACCTCTGGGACAAGCCGGGCGACCGCTACATGATCGACGAAGTCACGTCAGATATGGGGTCTGGACATGATATCGTGCAGTCCCTATTCGTGGAGGTTGACTCCATGTACCGGGCATCTGGGCCGCCGGAGATGCGGTCCGTTGGGGAGGTGGAGTGGGCCCGCGGCATCGGAGCTCAGAGTGACAGTGGGCTATACGGGCCAACCAAAGTGGCCGCTGGAATCGTTGGCTACGCCAACCTGAACCTGGGAGCGGCTGTTAGGCCAGTTCTGGAAGCGATGGAGTTGGCCGGTAGCGGCCGGTTCCGCAGCATCCGGCACACCTGCAGTTGGGACGCCCACGAACCACTTCGCTCCCACCGCTCCGGCTGGCCTGGGATGATGGCCGAAGCCAAGTTTAAGGAGGGATTTGGCGTGCTCATCGGCATGGGCCATGCCTTCGACGCTTTAGTCTATCACCCTCAGCTGTCGGAGCTGACGGGCCTGGTCGACGCCTTCCCGAACGCCGTATTTGTCCTGAACCACATCGGCCGTCCCTTGGGCGTCGGCCCCTACGCTGGCCATAGAGGCGAGATATTTGAGGTCTGGAAAAAAGACATGACTAGCTTGGCCGAACGGCCCAATGTGACGGTCAAAGTGGGAGGTCTGGGCAACCGGGTCAGCGGATTCGAATGGGATTCTCAGCCGATGCCGCCGGACTCGACCGAACTTACAGAAAAGACCTCGCCTTACTATCTGCACACTATTGAAGCCTTCGGGCCAAAGCGCTGCATGTTCGAGAGCAATTTCCCGGTGGACAAGAATTCCTACTCATATACCGCAGTCTGGAATTCTTTTAAACGCATGACCAAAGATTTCTCGGACACCGAAAAAGCGTGGCTGTTCCACGACACTGCCGCCAAGGCCTACCGTCTGCCCTTATTGTCCAAACAATAAAGCCTAGAATGCGCGAACCGGTAATATCCGGCGGTAGACACCCGGGGAGCCGGGAGGGTGGCTGTAGCTGCCGCCAATGTAATCGTGCATGGTGTCCGCTTTGCGGTACTCTTCCCAGACCAACGACTCGGGCACCTTTTCGTGCTCGAACTCGTACATCGTCAGGTATTTTGGAGCGCCTTCAACCACGTGATACCGGCGCACGAACAAGCAGCCGGACACGGTTAGGTTGCGCGGGGTGCGCTGGTTGTCGTAGTAGTCGTTGTACTTCGTCTCAATATCTGAGGGTACGTCCATCCGGCCGATCTGTAGCGCCGGGGCCATTCCCCTCCCCATGGTGTCCGGATCGCTTTCGGCGGGTGAGATCTGGGTGCATACGCTGCGCACAGTGCCCCGGCCGATGATGTTCGGAGACATCCGTTTGGTCCAATCGGTGGGATTCTCGCTCTGCCGCCGGTATTCGGCGGATAGCAACGTTTCCACCGACTCCAGTTCGTAAACCGCTAGATATCTTGGGCCACCCTTGGTCGCCTGATACCGGGCGCCGTCCAGGAATCCCGGAACGCTCAGACGCTCGGGCAAGTGCTCTTCGTTATACCATGCGTTGAACTCGGCGTCATGCTCGATGTCGACATCGGCGTAGACCACCAACAATGCCGTACCCTTCTTTTTGACCATGCTGTTTGCTCCTAGATCGACCGATTGCTAGTCAGTGGTTTCGAAGGCCAAAGTGGCAAGGCGCATAAAGATGCCCCCACGAGGCTCGGCCAACGGTCCGTTGGCTACCAGGCAGGCAATAACGTATTTGCTGCCGGGGGTGGCGCCGGGGCTGAGCTCGATGCGCTGCGGGGCATTGATCCCCACGATGACGCCGGTGCTCCGGTCGATCTGGCCGTTGACCCAGACCTCGCCATAGTTGTCCACGTTGGTTTCAAACCACAACCTCGCGCCCTCG
>VFHG01000280.1 GCA_009392075.1 SAR202 cluster bacterium | reverse complement strand
TGGCCACAACCGCTAGGCTCGCGGCCACCATTCCGCCGCCCATCATAGGCTGGAGGGGAATATGATCGCCAAGATACCCCGCCGCCAACCGCATAGGTATGGAGAGGAAGAACATCAGGGAGAACATCAGGCCGGCTTCTCCCTGGGACATTCCTTTCCACACAAACATCTCTACCGCGTGGACCGATATGGCGCCCCACATGGTGATGCGCAACACCGACCCGGTAAACAGTATCCAATAAGACCGCGTCCGCAGCGCCTGACGCACCGTGAAGTCAACCAAGCTCGTCTGGGTCGCGGTATCGTCTTCGGGCCGGAGCAGATCGGGCTCGATCCCCATCTGTTCCGGCGAGTGGCGCACCAACAAGGCCAGAGGTACGACTATGACCGCCATGAATATCCCGGAGTAGAGCATGACGTCGCGCCAACCAATGGTGCTGACGCCGATGGAGATGAGCGGCAGCAACACGGCGCCGCCCGAGGCGAACCCGGTGATGCAGATAGACATCGCCAGTGACCTGCGGCGGATGAACCACCGGTTGACTGCGCTAATCAGCACCTGCCCCAAGCCCGAGCTCTTCCCGACGCCCACCATGCCCACGAAGATCACCACAAACAAGACGTAGTTGTGCACCCAACTGAGAGCCATGAAACCGGCACTGGCCAGCAGTCCCCCAAATATGATCATAGGGCGCGCGCCAAACTTGTCCACGAACCGGCCGACGATGGGCCCGGCGAAACTGCCTTCGGCACGGACCAGGCTGAAGATCAAAGATGTTTGAGTGCTGTTCAGTCCCAGGTCACGCTTGATCGGACCGAAAAATATCGCGTTGCTGTGGGAGAAGATGCCACCGGACAACACACCCAACACAAAGGTTGCGCCAAGCACCCACCAACCGTAATACGCGCCTCTGGCCTTGCGCACCAACGGCACCTGGTTCAACATCCGTCTATCTTCAAAGGGGTTTTCTGACCGGTCCCTGCATTAATATCTAAGACTATGATATCAAACCATGGATACTATTCGCCGCGCCACAACGGCGGTCTTTTCTCGGCGAATGCTTTGGGGCCTTCCAACGCGTCCTGAGAGCCCAGCACTCGGTCTCCCACTTTGGCAGTGAAACGCAGCGATTCTTCCAGACCGTACCGCCGCCAGAACTGGCCTACGGCCTTGGTTCCCTCGACCGCCAACGGCGCGTTGGCTCCAATCATCTCCGCAATCTCAACCGCCCGAGGCATCAAATCTTCGGGCGCCAATATCTCACGAACAAAACCCAGCCGGTAGGCGTCGTCAACGCTCAATGTGTCTCCGGTTAGCATCAGGTACGAGGCTTCGCCGTAGGGCAGCACCCGCGCCAGGTTGTTGATGGCGTAGTTGGCCATGATGCCCCGTTTCACCTCGAACAGACCGAAGTAGGCATCAGTGGAAGCGATGCGGATGTCGCAGTCGGTGGCCCGTTCCATCCCCGCGCCGATGGCCAGCCCGTTGACCGCCGCGACGAACGGCTTGGGGTTCCGGCCAAATGGCTGGTTACCCCGGTAGCCTTCGATCCGCTGTTCCTCAGTCAAAGAGGCCAGCGTGCCGTAGAGGTCCGTCATCTCTTTCAGGTCGGCCCCAGCGGAAAAGGCTCGCCCCGCCCCGGTTAGAATCCCAACCCGCATCTCCGGATCAGCGGCGAACTCGTCCAGCGCCTCACGCAACTCCTCACGCATAGCGGCGCCCTGGGCGTTCAGCCGGTCGGGCCGGTCCATGGTGAAAACGGCATAGTGGCCGCCGCGGAATCTCTCGTAACGCAGGTCGGGCATGGTGGTCCTCCGGTTTTTTGCTATCAGCCGTCAGCGGTCAGCGATTCGAGTGCCAGAAGCCTAGCTGGCCAGTATCTCTTTCAGCGCGTCGTCCACGAAACTTGAGTCTACGGGGTTGAAGCCGGGTCCCCCGGCCAGATGGCCCCAGATAGACTCGATTGGGCGGAGTTCAGCATTGGGCATCTGGGCAACTTCGGCCTCGTTATCCTCCGGAGGAAAGTACAGGTCCGTCCGGCCCGGCATCACGATCGCCTTGGCTTTGATGGCGCCGAGCGCCTTGCTGAAATCCCCGTTGTAGAGATGGTTGTTGCTGATATCGGCGTTCTGCCAGGTCCAAATCATCGACAGCAAATCGTTGGCGTCCGCGCTGATTCTACGGGCCTCCCAGAAATCTACCAGGTAGTCTTCTAGAGACGGGTATCCCAGGTCCAGATAGACTTCTTCCCGGTAGAATGCCTGGGACACCGCCCAACCGGCATAAACCCGGCCCATGGCCTTCAAGCCCTTCAGCGGCGGCTTCTCGTAGGACCCGCCGGCCCAGGCGTCATCGGCGGTGATGGCTGCTTTGACTCCCTCCAGGAACACGAAATTATGGCGGGAGGTTTTGGCCGAACCGCAGACGGGCACGATGCGCTCGACCATATCGGGGAAAAGGCTGCCCCATTGAAAGGTCTGCTGTGCGCCCATGGACCAGCCGGTGACCAAGGCGATCTTTTCGATGCCAAAAACCTCCGTTACCAGGCGGTGTTGGCAGGACACATTGTCGTAGAGGCTCACTGATGGGAACCGGGCCCGGTTGTAAGGGGGCATGGCGTTACTGGGGGAGCTGGAAACGCTGTTGCCAAACATGTTCGGGACGATGATGAAATATTTGTTGGGGTCCAGCGCCCGCCCCTCGCCAATCACCCCTTCATTTTGGGTGTGTTTGCCCCCAAAGAACGTGGGAAACACCACCACGTTGTCTTTGTTGGCGTTCAGATTGCCGTGGGTCTTGTAGGCTAATCTGGCCCCCCGCAAAGTTTCCCCTGACTTGAGTTCCAGATCGCCTGGCTCAAATATCTCGTAGTCCACCGCGTTGCTGGCCAATTTCCCGCTCCACAAACCATCTTTTACCCGCCGTGGGCAAGAATAACACGGGGTCTGACTTAACGGTCCGCGGAAACCAGTGTCACTCGTGCGTTTGACTACGCAAAGCCCAGCTTTTAGACTTGCCTCGCAATCTCATTCCAGACGTTCCCCGGAGGAATTTCCTATGGCCCCAGGCCCGGTTAATATCTTTGAGTACGAGGAGATCGCCAAGAAGCGCCTCAACAAAGGCGACTACGATTTCATCGCCGGAGCCGCCACTGACGAGATTACCCTGCGGCGCACCCGCGAAGTCTTGGACTCCATCGTCATGAAACCCAGGATGATGGTGGACGTGAGCAATCGAGATTTGGGTACCACAGTCCTGGGCCAAAAGATCAGTTTTCCCGTGATGCTCTGCCCGGCCGGTAATCACGGCGCAGCCCACCCAGACGCCGAGTTGGCCACGGTAAAAGCCGCCGGAAAAGCAGACACAGTGATGGTACTGAGTTCCCACTCGGCCAAGACCCTGGAAGACGTGGCAGAAGCCGCCACCGGCCCCATATGGTTCCAGCAGTATTTCTTCAAAGACCGAGAGTTGACCCTGGGCATGGCCGCCCGCGCCGAAGAAGCCGGATACACCGCGCTATGCCTAACACTAGACGCCAAGATCTCGCCCAAACGTGAGCGAAACATACGGAATGACTACGTAGGCCCGGTCTCCCCCAACTATGCCCACTTAGACCTGGGCACACACTCGTGGAAGTTCGCCGCCGACGCTCCCGCAAGTCCCTCGGACATCCGAGACCAGGCCACAACCTGGACGGACTTGGAATGGCTGGCCGGCCAGACCAAAATGCCAATCGTCGTCAAGGGGATCATGACCGGAGCGGACGGCAGAGCTGCTACAGATTCTGGGGCCAAGGCAATCATTGTATCCAATCATGGGGCCCGGTACTTAGACACTACATTCACGACTATCGAGGTACTGCCAGAGGTGGTGGAGCAGGTGGACGGAAAGGCGGAAGTCTACTTGGACGGGGGCATCCGCCGGGGTTCGGACATCTTCAAAGCCCTAGCCCTAGGCGCCAGGTCAGTGTTGCTGGGCCGGCCCCTCTTCTGGGGGCTGGCCGTGGATGGCGAAGCGGGCGTCAGTTCTATGCTGGAGATACTCCGCGATGAACTGGCCGCCACCATGGGTATGTGCGGCCGCACCACCGTTGACAGCATTGACCTGGATACCTTGGGCGGAATCTCGCCCTTACAATCATTATTCGACAAACGGGACGCAGGCCGCCAGTAGGCGTCTGCAGTCCAGACCAAACCAACTTTCCCGATAGGAGGCAACCTAAAATGGCCACAGTAGGTACCGGCAAATACACGTACGATGTGATCGAGAACTGGGGGAAATTGCCCGCGGGCGACACCTTTGGCATGGTGAGTGCCATCGCCACCGACTCAAATGACCGGGTCTTCGCTTTTCAGCGGAAGGACCCGCCCATGCTCATCTTCGACCGGGACGGGAACCTCACCGACTCCTGGGGAAACGGCTCCTTTGAATTCGCCCACGGCATCCATATCGCAGATGACGTGATCTATGTGACCGACCGCAACACCTCGGTCTGCATAATGTACACACTGGACGGCAAGCCCATCCAGATGTTGGGACGCCACGGTGTCCACTCGGACACGGGCTGCGAGAACCCCGGAGACCTGGTCCCCAGGGCCGCCGGGCCGTTCAACTAC
>VFHG01000279.1 GCA_009392075.1 SAR202 cluster bacterium | reverse complement strand
CGTGGGATGGTTTCGTCAAACAGGGCGATCTCCGGCAGATCAATGGGTTTGAGTACATCAAGCCTCGCTAAATCCCGTTAACCAACGGGACAATTGATCAGCCTGGGGTGATTCACACCAGACGCAAAGATCGCCCGGCACGGACATCCAAAGTCCGTGCCGGGCGATTCGATGTTTAGATAGGCCGTTACGTTATCTATAAAGCAGGGTCCGCCACTGCCAAGCTTCCCCCCTCATCATCAACTTTAACCTTATCAAGCCAGAATACAACGGAACATTTTCCATCGGCTTTACCACAACATCGCTCCTGACTTAGGCTAAATATTGTGGGTCTTCCCGAGATTGACCGGTTATTTCGCCTTGCCATTACCCTGATCTAAACTTCATTCAGGCTATATTCAATAACGTTCAGTATGCATTTTGGACTCTTGACTTGCCAAACTCCATCGTATATATCTAATAAGCTTTGGGGGCAGTACCTGCCACCGCATCTGCAGCTACGCGCGCAAATCTGACACGGGGCAAATGCACATCAAACCGCGTTGACTCTGTTAGAGTATCCGGCACATAAAATCCTGGGGTGATCCAGGATGCGCTCTTGAGCGTATGTATATAGCAAGAGGTCCCAGGTTCAGGTGCAATATTTGCTCGAGAAGGACATAAGAGAAAAAGTCGGTCCAATCGTGGTCCCGATCGGGCGATCTGTAATAGGGGTGGTATTCGGCGTAGTCCTAAGTATGGTTGGCATAGGAATCGCCTGGTCCTTATTTATCTTTTTCGATTTTGAATCGATTGATGTGTGGAAAGGGCTTCTGTATTTTGGGGCAGGGTTCGGTGCCGGTACTGGGGCATTCGTAGCCTGGCTACACCTCGATCAGGAAAACGGCTGGGTCTTGCTGCTGACGGCAGCAGTGGTGGTGGGCGCTGGAGTGGTCGGCTCATTTGGTGGGTTTCAATTCGGCGAGGCACAAGAGGTTAGGTGTTGCGCCGAGCCGACGGTATCTCCGTTATACTACACGGCTCTAGGGGCAGCAGTGGTGGCAAACGCCGCAGGCGTAGTCTTCGCAGCAACCAGGGCGTTCATAACCAAGAGAAAGGTAGACTCAAATCCCAAACGCAGTGCACTGACGGTTAGATAAAATGCAAAAATTTTTGGTACGCCGGTTTCTGCTCGCATTCGTGACCCTGCTTTCGGTGTCTCTGATCATCTTCATAATGAGCCGCGTCTCAGGAGATCCGAGACACATCTACCTGGACGACTATTCGACCCAGGAAGACTGGGACCGCATGGGTGAGGTTTTGGGCTTGGACAAGCCTTATTACCAGCAGTACGGCATCTTCCTGAAGGGCGCCTTCCGAGGCGACTTTGGAGAATCCGTAAGGGAAGGACGGCCCGTTACTGAAGTTGTGATCGAACGGGCGCCCGCAACACTGCTGTTAGGCGCGGTGGCCTTCACCTTCTCATTGTTGATAGGTGTGCCGTTAGGCATCTTATCGGCGGTAAAACGTGGCACCATGATGGACGCGTTCGGGAAATTCGTTGCCCTGATCGGGCAATCAGCTCCACCTTTCTGGTTGGGCATCATGTTGATGTTCTTCTTCGCGGTGAAGATGGGCTGGGTCCCGCCATACGGGAAACAAGATTGGAACAGCATAATCCTGCCGGCCGTGACCTTGGGGTGGTACTATGCCGCCGCCAACCTGCGGCTGGTAAGGTCAGCCATGCTGGACGTGCTAGATTCTGAGTACATCAAGCTAGCTCGAGCTAAGGGTGTTAACTCCAGGGCGATCATCATGAAACACGCTTTCCGGAACGCGCTAATTCCGCCTCTGACCTTCGCCGGGGTAACCATTGGCGCCCTGGTGACCGGTTCATTGGTTGTTGAAACAGTGTTCGCCTGGCCCGGACTCGGCAGACTGGCGATTGAGGCGTTATTCGCCTTCGACTACCCGCTGCTTCAGGGCGTGGTTATTACCTTCACGCTGATATATATCACGGCAGCATTCGTAATAGACGTGGCCTACGCTTACGTAGACCCACGAATCCGGTACGCATAGGGATAAGGAGCAAGAAATGGCTGCAGATCTTAGCGGAATTGTCATTGCCCCCCCTACACGTAGAGCGAAAGCTGCCGGAATATATCGAAAATTTAAGCGCTGGCCGGTAATCCCGGTTTTCCTTCTGGGATTGGTCGTATTCTCAGGATTGTTCGCGCCCCTTATCTCGCCTCACGATCCGGAAAAAGGCGAACTCAGAGAACGCAACATCCCTCCGGCTTGGTCGGACGGTGAAAAGGCTACGAAGACCGTCGTTGAGAGAATGTCGATCAACGAGCGGACGACCAGCGTCACGTTGAGCGACGCACAGAAGATTGATCCCGCTGCCCAGCTCGGCGACCAGCTCGAAGTCTTCGTCAGGCCTGCCGGGAGCACCAAGTTCCTGCTGGGCACTGACCACCTGGGAAGGGACGTTCTTTCCCGCGTGATTTACGGAGCTAGAATCTCGCTGCTCGTGTCCATCGTAACCCTGGCGGTTGGCGGCTCGATCGGTGTCGTAATGGGACTGGCGGCAGGCTGGTACGGCGGCGTAGTCGATGAGATTTTGATGCGCCTTGTCGATATCAAATTAGCCATACCTTTGATCCTAATCGCCCTTGTGTTGGTGATAACGCTGGGTCAGTCGTTATGGATCATCGTTACCGTGCTCTGTTTGTTTATATGGCCTAGATTCGCCCGCCAAGTGCGGGGCGAAGTCCTACAACTTAAGCATATGGACTATGTGTCATTGGCCAAGGTCTCCGGCGCTTCAACTGCCCGGATCCTGTTCATCCACATATTCCCAGGGACCATCAATACTCTGATTGTGGTGGCGACTCTCCAGGTAGGTATCGTAATCCTATTGGAGTCCACCCTCAGCTTCTTGGGAGCAGGCGTCCCGCCTCCCACGCCGGCTTGGGGATCCATGGTGGCTGACGGCCGCGACAAGCTGGCCGGCGGAGTCTGGTGGATTTCCACCTTCCCCGGCATCGCCATCATGTTGACGGTAATGTCACTGAACCTGTTCGGTGACTGGCTCCGAGATACTCTGGACCCGCGCCTGCGGCAACTGGAGTGACCGAAAGCCTGTGCCCGCCTGAAAAAGCGATTCGGATTAACGCAGTTGATTAAGGTAAAGAGTATTCAATGACCACCACAGAAACCAGGATAAATACGGAGACCGTCTTAACGGTCGAGAATCTGAGGACGCACTTCACTACTCGCTGGGGGACGGTTAAAGCCGTTGACGGGATATCTTTCGACCTGCGCCGGGGCGAAACCCTTGGAATCGTCGGCGAGTCTGGTTGCGGTAAGTCCGTGACTATGCTCTCGCTCATGAGGCTGATCCCGATTCCTCCCGGCCGCATCGTTTCGGGATCGATAGTCCTAGACGGGGAAGACATCGTCCAGATTTCCGAGCAGGAGATGGCCCAGATTCGGGGAAGTAAGATCGCCCTCATCATCCAGGACCCCATGACCTCACTGAACCCTGTTTTCACTATCGGAAACCAGGTGGAAGAGGCGATCAAGATTCACCAGCAGGACATCCCGAAGCGCTCGGTGCTGGAGAAGGCCCTCGAGGTCCTACGAAAGGTCAACATCCCCGCCGCGGAGGTTAGGGCCAAGGACTACCCCCACCAGATGAGTGGCGGTATGCGCCAGAGGGTGGTGGGCGCAATCGGCATCTCTTGCCAGCCTCAGGTGCTGATCGCGGATGAGCCAACCACGTCTCTGGACGTAACTATTCAGGCCCAATACCTGAAACTGCTTAAAGATATTCAAAAGGAGTCAGACCTATCCATCATCTTCATCACGCACGACTTCGGCATCGTCGCCAAGATGTGCGACCGTGTGGCGGTGATGTACGCCG
>VFHG01000278.1 GCA_009392075.1 SAR202 cluster bacterium | reverse complement strand
TCAAGTTTGCCATTCTGTAAAATCAAAAAGCTCCACTCGGGAGGATCCCCCGGGCGGAGCAGTTAGAGATAGCAGGGTCGCACGTTCAACCCTACTATTATTATGTTAATAACGTGCCTGGCTAGGGTCAAGCCAGTATTATTAGACCCAACGAATACCGGTATTCAGGGCAGTGGCGCCTTGGTTACCTGTTCGAATCGCCTCGGTTGACCGTTGCCTGCTGAGAACCTAGTTCAACCAACGACCGGACGAATCGCTCAACTTCAGAAAACTCAAAGGGTTTGACCACCAGCAGATTGGGCACAGTGTCCATGAATTTCTTGGTTTCCGGATTCACTGTATACCCAGTCATGAAGAGAATCCTTCCGGCCAATTCAAGGTCAAGATTAACAATCCGGCGGTACAAATCCTGGCAGGCTAATCCAGGCATTCTCAGGTCCAGAAGGATACAACCGTACCGATTCTGGTTTAACATTCACCAGGCTTGGTCGCCGTCGGCGGCTACATCGACATGGTACCCAAGAGGGGTCAAGCGTCTTGCCAATAAAGGTCACTTCACCGTGCCGTGGTGGTTGAATCACAAATTGGTAGCGAGGCGGCGAACGAGCTACCTAGTCCTTGAGGATGATGTAGACCGCTTCAGAAGGGGTGAGGTCAACGTGGGCGTGACCACGCCCGGTCACGTCATCCATCAACCGCACATCGCCGGCCCGGAAGATCTGCTTGGCTCCGTCACTGGTCGTGATCTCAACCTCGCCGGACAGATGGATGATCAACCGGCGTTCCGGCAGCGGGTGCAGTGGCATGTCTCTAGTGCCCTCAAATTCTTGGACTTTGACCTCGCTGATATTGGTCATGGCGCCCAACTCAGGGTGGTCCGCCAATCTCAACTCCTCGATATGGCTTTCACCATCGCCCCCCGGAAATATTCGATACATGCCCATCGGCCGCCTCCGCGTTTCGTAATTATGCGCTTTGAATCTGGTCTCGTATTTATAAGAAGTAACAGATCAGCCCAATTACCATCAACCCAATAACAAGGCCGGTCCGGCGGTATTTTCGCAGACTCGATCGAACTCTGTCTTGCAGCCTCGAACCGACCGTTTTCTCCGCGTTGTTCAGCCTGCGGGGCCTGACGATACTGCCGATCAACAAGACCACACTAAAGGCAAGCAGCCGATTCCGGCATTATCTAAAAACCCCTGGCCGACCCTTGGCCGGCCGCGACCGAGCCATTTATTTCTCGAATACGGCTCACATTATCGGTAGATGCTGACGGAACCGCAAGAATATCAACAACAACTTGTCGAAGGGCCCCAGCATTCGTAGGGACAGCCAGCAGCCCGATTGACAATGGCCGCCAGTCTGCGCAGAATGGCCCTATTCGAACCAGAAAACCCAGTGTCTGGCGCACAAATAATTTCGTCCGGAGGGATATAGAGATGGCAGGAAAAACACTGATCTACGTCGGCGCGGAATCGGACGGCCTCTACCGCAAGGAAGAGTCGGACGGTAAATGGGAAAAGTTGGCCAAAGGAATGCCGCCGTCCCCCCAAGTACGGGCCATCGCCATTCACCCCAACAACGCCAAGACGGTCTTCGCGGGCACACAACGCGGCGTCTACCGGTCCAAGAATTCCGGAGACAGCTTTGAGCGCATGAACATGGCTGAGGGCCGCCATGTGTGGGCCATCAAATTCCACCCCAATGACCCGAATACCATGTTCCTGGGCACGGAAGGCAGCGAAGTATACAAGTCTACCGACGGCGGCGAGAATTGGGCTCTCCTGGCCACCATCATCAACCAGGACTCGGTCCAGATGGCCTTCGCCACCCGCATCCTGGGCATCGGTATCGAGGCTAATAACCCCGATCAGATGTATGCCGCGCTGGAAGTCGGCGGCGCGGCCCACAGCTCGGACGGCGGCAAGTCTTGGACCATCGTGAATAAGGAGTTCGACGGCGATGTCGACCTCATGGACCTGCACGGCGTAACCGTAGGCGCAGCCGATTCGTCCGCCGTGTTCATTTCCAACCGCACCGGGGTCTGGCGGAGCCGGGACCGGGGAGCAAACTGGGATAACTTGGACTTCCCAAAGTTCACGGACATCTTCTACTCCCGGGGGGTTGAGTCCGCGCCCAACGATCCCAACACGCTTTACGCCTGCGTGGGGCTGAATTTCGGCAGCAAGCAAGGTGGGGTCATGCGTTCCACGAACCAGGGCGACACCTGGGAACGTTTCGATAAGGGCGTCAGCCCGGCGAGCACAACCTTCGGAATCGCGATCAATGAACACGCTCCGGAACAGGTGTATTTCTGCACTCGGGAAGGCGAGGTTTACGGGACGAGGGACGGCGGCCAAAATTGGTCATCCCACGTGCTACCGGAGATGGCCGGCAGCGTCAAAGCCATCGCTTGCGCGTCCGCCTAGACAGGACGCCCCGGCCAGATTAATCCTGAGGACGAATGACCGACACCAGAACCGATGACCCGGTGGCCGCCGCGATCGCGCTGGCTCCCCAGATCAAGGCGGCCAAGGACGAGATTCAAGCCCAGAGCACATTGCCTAACTCGTTGGTCAAAGCAATGGCCGAGGCCAACCTTTTCCAGCTCTTCGTGCCCAGGTCCATCGGCGGACCGGAGACCGACCCGGTCACCGCATTCCTGGCCGTAGAGGAGCTTTCCAAGGTGGACGGCTCGGTGGGTTGGTGCTCCTTCGTGGCCAGCGCGATCTCCATGTATTCCGCCTGGCTCCCGGCCGATGTAGGCCGGGAGATGTTCGATCAACCACTGGACATCCGGGCCGCGGGGTCGTTCCGACCCACCGCCGACGCACGGCCGTTAGATGGCGGTTACCTTGTTGGCGGGCGGTGGAACTACGTCAGCGGGTCAGACCACGCCAATTGGCTGGTCTTGAACTGCAACATCGTTGGCGATAGCGGTCCTGTTTTTGACTCTCAAGGCGGCCCCGTAACCCGCGTGATGATCGTTCCCCGGTCTGTCGCGATGGTTGAAAAGACTTGGCACACACTGGGCATGCGGGGCACCGGCAGCAACGATGTGGTGATCGATGAGGCGTTCGTCCCCAACGAACATACCTGCCTACTCTACGAGGCTGCAGCCACCGACGGCGCGCTGTATGAACCGCGGACGGTGACCGCCACCGGCTGGACGCCCTTCGCCGCTATGGGACTGGGGATCGCCCGGGGTGCTATGGACACATTTGTCCGCCTAGCCACCAGCTCAGGTTCCACGACATCGCCGACGTTGATGCGAGGCCGGACGGCTGTCCAGACCGTGGTTGGCGAAACCGAGGCAATCATCAGCGGGGCGCGGGCCTACGCCCTCGATGCGGTGGGCGCGATGTGGGAATCGGCTTGTCGGGGGGATTTAGACTCCGGCCCCCAGGTCTTACAAGCTAGGTTGGCCATCACCCACGCCGTGCGGGAGTCGGTTCGGGCAGTGGATATGCTATTTTACGCTGCAGGCACCAACGCCATCCACGAAAGCAACGACCTAGAACAATACTTTCGCGACATCCACACCGCCGGCCAACACATAGCAGCCCTGCACTCCAACTTCGAGTACGGCGGGCAGTTGCTTCTGGGATTGCCTCCTGGGGCGTCGGGGTGGTAGGACGGCCAATAGCTAGAGTTTGCCTACCAGGCTTTTTAGGAGATGGTTGGATCTGGCCAGCGAAGCGCCCTCGTCGTTTCCTACGGGAAATACCGACGCTAGAAAATCAGTCGCTCCTGCGTCAGCGTAGGCCTTTAGCTGCTCTGCAACCTCGTCTTCGTTGCCGATCAGAGCAACCTCCGAGGGATCTTCGACGCCTTCGATGTCCAGCATCCTTCTGTAGTTGGTCAGTTGGCCGTATCGCTCGTAGGTCTTGGCCGCTTGCGCCCGCGCCTCCTGGGGATTGTCAGTCACAGCAAGGGGCATACCGACGCAGATGCGGGGCGACGGTCTGTCCGCTGAATCCGCTGCCCGATTTATCCGTGGAACGACATGTGATTCGACGGTATTGGGACCCGCCATCCAAGTAAAGGTCCCATCAGCCTGCTCGCCGGCGATACGCAGCATCATGGGCGCCAATGCCGCAATCACGACCGGGACGTGAAGAGCGCCCGGCACCTGAAACTGCGCTTTGACGTTGAAGAATTGGCCTTGGAAATCCACCTTGCCGTCATCCAACAATAGCCTGAGAACATTAAGATACTCTTCCACGTGCCGGGCGGGGCTTTCGTAGGAAAGTCCCATTACATCCTCAATCATTGGCCGGTGGGACAAGCCGACGCCTAGCGTCAGGCGCCCTTCCGATGCGATCTGGGCTGTCAGCGCATGTTTAGCCAAAACCATAGGGTGGATGGGAAATATCGGCACAACTGCGGTCCCTACGGGGGTACGGCTGGTCTGGGACGCCACCAGAGATAGCACGGTGAGGGCATCAAAACCCGGACCAGAAGAGACTTGCGGTATCCAGATGCTGTCGAACCCGTCCTCCTCGGCCTGGACCACTTCTTGAATCAAGGAGTGGAGTTCAATCGCCGCACCTCTAGCGCCAATCAAGAGTCCAATACGCATAACCCCTCCTTCTCATTCTCGAGTGGAAATACCCGTCAACGGTGACTAATCAGATGCCTAGACAGAA
>VFHG01000277.1 GCA_009392075.1 SAR202 cluster bacterium | reverse complement strand
CTGCAGGTTTTCCAGTCCCAGACCGGCCTTGGCAATTTCATCCAGCATGCCCCGTAGCGCAGATGGGCTATTGGCGAGCCGCAGCAGGTAGGTGTTCTCAGATACAGCATCGTCTTCAGCCTGTTTTTCTTGCTCCCCTGGCTTTCGAGACAGCTCTCGGGATTGGACCACTTCCACGCCGCCGTTCAAGGATTCCAGTTGGGTGGTGGTCATCGGTTTGTCCATGGTCAACTTCACGGTATAGCTGGCTTCCAGTTGGTTGATCAAGTTCCGGGGGGAATCCAACGCCAGAATCTTTCCGTGGTCCATGATGGCCAGGCGGTTGCAGAGAATCGCGGCTTCGTCCATGTAATGAGTCGTGAGCACCACGGTGACGCCACGTTGGTTGACCTCACGGATTAGGGACCAGAGATTGCGGCGTGCCTGCGGGTCGAGGCCGGTGGTGGGCTCGTCTAAGATCACCAATTCCGGGTTGTTGACCAAGCTGGCCGCCACTGCAAAACGTTGCGCTTGCCCACCGGAGAGCTCCGAGATGCGGCTGCCAGACTTATCCGCCAATCCAACCTGCTCAAGCAGGGCTTTTGGAGGGGTCTTATTGGGGTAGAAGCTTCCCAGCAGGTTCAGGATCTCGGTCAGATCAAGGTAGCCGTAATAGGCGGAGGCTTGGAGCTGGACTCCGATGCGGGCCTTCACCTTGGCTGCGTTGGACTGCACTTCCAGCCCCAAAACGCTGACCCGGCCTTCCGTTGGCTTCTGAAGACTCTCGATGATCTCCAGTGTGGTGGTCTTCCCGGCCCCATTGGGGCCCAGTATCCCAAAGACCTCACCCCGTTCAACGGAAAATGTCACCCCGTCAACCGCGGTGAAGGAACCGAATCGTTTAACTAGATTTTCAACTTGGACAGCAAGCTCCATAATAGCGCAGGAAATGGTAACACATTCCAGGCAAAAATCAGACTGTATTGCGTGCGTAGCCAGGCACGAAATTTATTGACATCAAATGGCCCCTATGATAACGTTCGAGACGCTGTGGCAGGGCTCTCTCACCCGATTCCACCGCTTCACCTTATAGATGCATCCAAGTTGGAAATCCCGGCCGCAGGTCCGGCCGGTCCAGATAAACCCGGAATACATACCAGGAACCCAATGACACGCAGTCTCCGACCACGGCGTTCTACCATCGGTGCGAACGGAACAACGATCTCGCCTATCCGTTCTGCTGGGCCACCGTCATGGAAATAGCCCGACGGGGCGGATTTCACAACTGGTTTAGGGGAATCTCGGCATTCACCGTCCTCGCCACATTCGCCTTGGTTATCCTAGGTGGCGTGGTGCGGGTCACCGAATCCGGCCTTGGCTGCCCAGACTGGCCGGGCTGCGACGGCGGCATCTTCCCGCCATTGGAAACAAAAGCCATCATTGAATATTCCCACCGCATCACCGCGTCTTTCCTCGTAGGGCCGTTGATTGTATTTTTGTTCATCTCTGCTTGGGTCAGATACCGGCAAGAACGTTGGGTCTTGGTCCCGGCCACTGTGGCCTTTGTATTGGTCTTTGCCCAGGCTGGTTTGGGCGGCGCTACCGTATTAAGTGAACTCCCCGGAGCAACTGTGATGGCCCACCTGGCGGTCGGTGAAACCCTGGTCGCGGTCCTGGTGGTATTGGCGGTCGTTGCCTACCGTGGGCCGTTGGCGATCAAGATACCCGATTGGGGCATCGGCAAGACACGGAGATTTCCTAGATTGATAGTTGTCTCGGGTGTGGTGGTGTTCTTGCTGTTACTTTCCGGTTCATACGTGACAATCACCGACGCTTTTGGCGCGTGTTCAGAGTGGCCGCAATGTCTGAAGGGAAACCCGTTCCCCAACCAACACCTTCAAGTTATCAACATGTTCCACCGCTATGTGGCCGCCGGTGTGGGCCTGTTCCTGCTATACAGTCTGCACCTGGGCTTCAGAGGAAGGACCCAACCGCTGGAGATCAGGATATTCTCCATGGCTGCCGTAGCCCTCTTGGTAGCCCAAGTTTTGGTCGGCGCGGGCGTAGTCTGGGCTGACTTCAGTCAAGACATGCGGGCCTTGCATCTGGCAATGGCCACCTCGGTGTGGATCGCCGTTTCAGCCCTCGCCGTATTGACCTTCTCCAGCCCAGGAATCCGCTGGACCGGTGCATCCAATGGCTAAAGGAGTGGAGGCAGGCACGGTGGAAACCGATCGACCAGGCGGCATCATTGGCGTCGTCAACGATTACGTGACACTCACCAAGCCGCCAATCATAGTCTTGCTCGTCATCACGGCGATCGGAGGCATGTTTCTGGCGGCGGAGGGCATCCCACCCTTGCAGGCGCTCGGCATGGTCTGCCTTGGAGGGACGCTAGGAGCCGGCGGAGCCAATGCCATCAACCACTTCCTGGACCAAGACATCGACGCGATAATGTCCCGGACGATAAAGCGGCCTGTCGCGTCCCACCGCATCGCCCCCATGAGCGCTTTGGTCTTTGGCATCGCTTTGAACGTTGGGGCGTTCTTCGTTCTGACCTACTGGGTGAACCTGTTGGCAGCGTCTCTTACCCTCTCGGCCACCCTGTTCTACGTCTTGGTTTACACCGGCTGGCTCAAACGAAATACGCCGCAGAATATCGTTATCGGAGGCGCCGCCGGCGCTATTCCGCCGATGGTAGGTTGGGTCGCGGTTACCGGCAGCCTGGACCTACCGGCCCTTTACCTGTTCACCATCGTATTTTTCTGGACTCCCCCCCATTTTTGGGCTCTGGCGTTGATGATCCAGAACGATTACCAACGGGCTGGCGTCCCGATGCTACCGGTGGTGGTTGGAGAAGAGCGGACCGTACAGAATATATTCATGTACAGCATGGCTTTGGTGGCTCTGACTTTGCTCTTTGGCGCTTCAGACGCCGTCGGCCTGGTGTACCTGGCCTCCGCCGTGGCTTTGGGAGCCGTCTTCTTAACGTTCGCGTGGAAATTAAAAAGAGACTACAGCGTCCGCCGCGCCAAACATCTGTATCTGTACTCCCTCCTTTACCTGGCCTTATTATTTGCAGTCATGCTGGCCGACGGCGTCTACCGGTTCTAGGCTCAATGCTGTACCTACCGCAATGGGCCCGGCCCACGCTCAAATGCGTTGACAGGCTAGTTTGGCGTGTGATATTGTCGCGAGTGTTTAGTGAAATTTGGCACACACTAGATCATATTAAGGGCGAACTCACTCCTAATATCGGCAACCAAAAGGTGTGATTGCCAAGCTGATTAAAACTCCGGGGAGTTATAAAATGGGACCGCCGCCACTCCGGCGAAAAGGGTCCCTTCCCATGCAATCTACTTCGAACTCCAATCGGCCCTCCGGCCGCCGCAGTATTCTGAAGAACCGCACGGTTCTCTTAGGTCTGATCGCGGCTCTTTTCTTGTTTGCGACCGGCTGTTCCAAAGAAGGTCAGTCCACATGGGAAGCGTTTGGCCCGGTAGCCCAGAAGCAGCTTGACCTTTTTAACGTCTTGTTGTGGGTTATGGTTGCCACCTTCTTCCTGGTTGAGGGCGTGCTGCTCTACGCGGTCATCCGCTACCGCAAGCGCCCTGGACAGCCCAGGCCGCCCCAGATCCATGGAAATACCACATTAGAAGTCGTATTAACGATCATCCCCACCATCCTCGTTTTGGTGTTGGGCATCTGGTCGGTATTCGCTCTATTTGAGATTGACAAACCCCCCGGTGACGGGCCCGAACCCATGCACGTGAATGTCACCGCCCACCAATGGTGGTTCGAGTTCGAATACCCGGACGCGGGAAATGGCAAAAAAATCATCACGGCCAATGATCTGAAGATTCCCGTCGACCGGCCGATAACATTGTCGCTGTTTTCTGACGATGTGATCCACAGTTTCTGGGTGCCCAAACTTGCGGGCAAGCTGGACATGGTGCCAACCCACGAAAATAAGATGTGGTTCCAGGCTGATTCAGACAAGATTGACGATGATTTGCCCGTAACTCTATTTGGGACGTGCGCCGAGTTATGCGGCTTGGCCCACGCATTGATGCGCTTCCGCGTCACGGTGATGGAACAAACCGACTTTGATTCTTGGGCTGCTGCCTACGGGCCGCCGCCCACTAATACCGATAAAGCCAAACATGGCGCACAGATATTCGCGGCCAACTGCACACTGTGCCATACTATTGACGGCCCTGACGACCCGGCCCTCTCAGCCAGCCGTTTGACCGGTTTCTTGACCGGTGGGGACATAACCCCGGTGCCTGCGCCGAACCTGACAGACCTAAGAACTCGCAACACACTTGCAGCGGGCATCGTCGACTTGAATGAGACGACCTTAAGACAATGGCTACAGAACCCAGAGGACGTGAAGCCCGGCAATTACATGTCAGAAAGGGCGGTGCTGTATCAGAATGGCTCCGCGGACCTCACAGACGAAGAGATCGATGCCCTGATTGGGTATCTGCTAGACCTGCGGTAGAATCAATTAATAGGAGCGGAGACCGCGGCGTTTCCACCGTGTAGATCGGTGGAGCGTCCGGATAAAGCGAGCGATGGCAGCTATAACAGGCGTCATATCACGGCCAACCAGCTACGCAGGAGTGTGGAGCTGGATAACCACGGTCGATCACAAGCGCATCGCCGTACTTTACGGCGCGACTGCCCTCGTC
>VFHG01000276.1 GCA_009392075.1 SAR202 cluster bacterium | reverse complement strand
AGGCGCAGCAATTACCCGCACATCTCCAACGCCGCCACGGCTAGGACTTTGCTGCATAAGACCATCTCGTAGATGTCGGCATAATCCTCGCCGTAGGAACCCCCGAAAGGGCGATAGGTGGGCGCCGGTCCGCGGCCCGTGCGAAACACCAGATCAGGAAATGTGGTAGTTTGACACCATTCACCCCGCCGCCCTCTCCATGCAATCGTTGAGGAGAGATCGTTCGGGGACTTGAGATCTCCTAAGATTCAAGAGGAGACGGTCCTTCGGCCCGGCAGCCTTGATGGGACCGATTGAACAGTTTGGAAGAAAAGACTCACGCCCTCAGCATCGACATTGGCGGCACTTTTACCGACTTCTCCCTCCTCGATTTAAGTAGCGGTCAGTTCACCATCCATAAGCTGCTGACCAACACAATGGAGCCTGATAAGACGTTGATCGAAGGGGCCACCGAACTCCTCAACAGCTCCGGCGTCGCGTTCTCTGCCCTGATCGTCATTATCCACAGCACGACCTTAGTCACCAACGCTATCATCGAACGCAAAGGGAGTAGATCGGCCCTGTTGACCACGCTTGGCTTTCGCGATGTGTTGGAGATGGGACGTGAGCAGATCTACCACATGTACGACCTGCAAGCCCGGCCAGCCGAACCGCTCGTTCCCCGTTATCTACGGAGAGAGATCAAAGAGCGGACCACCCGCGACGGGATCGTGCTGCATGCTCCTGATGTTGAGGAGGCGGCGGGTATCGTTGCAGACCTGGTTGAGGAAGGCGTCGAGTCGTTGGCGATCTCTCTGCTGCATTCATACCGCAACCCAGAAACAGAGCAGGCGCTAAAAGCAGCCATAGCTTCCCGGTTCCCCGCGTTAAGCATCTCCATTTCCTCGGATGTGGCTCCGGTCATCAACGAATTCGAGCGGACTTCCACCACCGTGGCGGACTGTTACGTTAAGCCGACGGTCTCTCGCTACCTCACACAGGTGGAAGCCCTTATATCTAAAGCCGGATACCAGGGCAAACTGCTAGTCATGCATTCCGCTGGGGGTGTGATGGATAGCGAGAAAGCGCGGCAGCATCCCGTCCGCCTGATCGAGTCCGGTCCGGCGGCTGGAGCATTAGCCGCCTGCTTCTACGGCAACCAATTGGACCAGAACGACCTCATCTCCTTAGACATGGGCGGCACCACCGCCAAGACTTGCGTGATCGAAGGTGGCGGCTTGTCCCTGTCCAATAGCATCGAGGTGGCGCGGGTGCACCGGTTCCTAAAAGGCAGCGGATTACCCATTGTGATACCCGTCGTGGACCTGGTAGAGATTGGTGCCGGAGGCGGCAGCATTGCTTGGACAGACCAGATGCGGCTCTTAAAGGTCGGTCCGCGCAGCGCCGGGGCTGACCCAGGACCTGCGTGCTACGGCCTGGGGGGCGAGGAACCCACCGTGACGGACTCCGACCTGGCACTGGGTTATCTGGACCCTGAATATTTCTTGGGCGGCAAAATGAAGCTCGATAAGGACGCCGGGCTGAAGGCTATCTCGAAATTGGCTGAATCGATCGGCTTGGAGGTTCACCGGGTTGCCGCTGGGATCCACGAAGTGGTCAACGAGAACATGGCCGCCTCGGCGCGGATTCACATCATCGAACGCAACAAAGACCCAAGGAATTATTCGATGATTGCCTTCGGCGGCGCCGGACCTTCCCACGCATGTGGCGTGGCACGAATACTCGGGATAAAAAAAGTGATCGTGCCCCTGGCGGCGGGGGTAACCTCCACGGTCGGTTGTCTGACTGCCCCGGTCTCCTTCGAAGAGGTGCGCTCACTTCCGGGTCTACTAGTTGATACCGACTGGCTGGCAGTGGAACGGCTATTTTCTGAGATGGAGGACGCAGGCGTGGCCATGCTGCGGAAAGCGGGACTACCCGTGGAGAGCATGGAATCCATCCGCAGCGCCGACCTGCGTCTTGTGGGCCAGATCCATGAATTGAACGTGACGCTTCCCGATTGGCCGCTGGGTGGCGCCAATTTCGGTCGTCTAGAAGACCGTTTCCACGACCTCTACCAATCTCTGTACAGCCGGAAGAACCTGAATATACCGGTACAGGTACAAAATTGGCGTCTATTGGTCCGCGTCCCCCAAATGGAAGTTAGGTTCCAAGAGCGGACACCCTCGGGCGACGCTGACCCCAGATCCGCTGTTAAAAGCCGGCGGAGAGTCTACTTCAAAGAATCTGGCGGTTTCGTGGACTGCGCGGTTTACGACCGGTACCGTTTGAGTGCTGGGCACCGCATCCAAGGCCCGGCCATTATAGAGGAGCGGGAATCGACTGCGGTCATTGGTCCCAACGATTTGGCCGAGGTGGACGTATTCTTGAATCTGCTCATCAGCATCGGTTGATTTCTAGCGTGATGCCGGGGATGGTGTAACCATGACGAAATTCGATCCGGTCTCTTTGGAGATAATGTGGAGCCGGTTGGTCAATATCACCGAAGAGATGTGGACCACCACACTGCGGACCGCCGTGTCCACCATAATCGCTTCGGCCAACGACTTCGGCTGCGAGGTCCTCGATTCGCAGGGGCGCTCTGTTGCCCACGCTTATCGCAGCATGCCCGTTTTCAACATGACCATGCCCAACGTAACCAAGGAGATACTGAAGAAATATCCGGTTAGCTCCATGCAGCCAGGTGATGTATTCCTAACCAACGACCCTTGGATGTGCGCCGGACACCTGCCGGACATAGCCGTGGTCACACCGGTGTTTTACCAAGGAAAGGTCGTTGCGTTCGCTGGAAACATCGCAAACACTTCGGATATTGGTGGCTCCTTGGATGCCAAAAACGTTCGCGACTCGTATGAGGAGGGAATCTTCTTCCCCATCTGCAAGCTCTACCACCAAGGAGAGCCTAATGAACTGGTGTTCGACATGTTCCGGTGGAACGTAAGGGCACCCGATATGGTGTTGACGGACTTAGAAGCCCAGGTGGCGGCCAACGCGTCGGGCTGTGAAAGGGTCGTCGCGTTCCTTGAGGAATACGCGCTGCCTGATCTAGAAGACTTGTCCGCCGCCATACGAGGCCGCTCCCAGGAAGCCATGCGGGCGGCGATCGCCGAGATGGCAGACGGCGAATACACCTACGAAGTGTTCACCGACGGTATGGGCGCGCCCCTGAAGATCGCGGTTAAACTGAAAGTTGAAGGGGATGCCATCTCGGTGGACTACGCCGGATCATCGCCTCAGATCGACCACGGTGGCATCAATTGCACGATGATCTACAGCTTGGGCCACACGCTTTACACATTGGCCTGCCTGCTCACGCCCGAAGTCCCGGTTAACGAGGGGTGCTTCGAGCCCATCCGTGTGACCGCGCCGGAAGGCAGTATCATCAACTGCACTTTCCCTGCTTCGGTTGGCTCGCGGGTCAACACCGGTTGGTACATACACGGGGCGATCTTCCAGGCGTTGTCAGCGGTTTTGCCGGATCGGATCCAAGCCGGCAACGGCCTGATGTCGATACTCCAAACTTACGGTGTCGAGGCAGATGGAAGGGTGTTCAACACCCACTTTTTCTGTGGGGGTGGCCGGGGTGCGACCAGCGAGGGCGACGGCACGGGCCACAACATGTTTCCCAGCAGCGCATCCAATGTGCCCATAGAGGTATTCGAACTCAACAGCCCGGTGCTGATCAACGCCAAAGAGTTTATCCAGAACTCGGCCGGTCCCGGAAAGTTTCGCGGAAGCTCCGGTGAAAGGGTTTCCATGTCCAGACTTGCCGGACACCCCCATCCATTACATATCTATCTCCATCCACACCGATTGTCATTCGCCGCAGAAGGGGCTTTCGGTGGGAAACCAGGCACCAAGACAGTCGTGGCGCTGAACGGCGAGATCGTCAGTGACGCCGACTCGCCGATGGAACTTGGCTACGTGACTCTAGACCATGACGCCGATGTTTTGACGGTTGAATTCCCCAGCGGCGGCGGAATGTTCGACCCCCTGGACAGAGACCAAGAACAAGCGGCGGAGGACCGGCAAAACGGCATCGTCTCCTAGCGAAACCTGATTGGTTTGGCCGAGTTTTAGACGTCCGATCGACGCTGGATCAATTTGCTTGTCCTTATTTGCACAACTGAAGGCCGGATTCTCTCCACGATGGTAGCTAACGTTGGGCTAATGGCAACGCCGGGAGACGTTGCGTCCGGACCGCCGCTGACAGCGCCCTCCCAAACGAGCCGTACCGCCACGCTTTGGCTGGAATCCATCTGTATCTTAGCCGTCTTCCCGTCAATGTTGAATACCGGACCCACCCACTCATCGCCTTTCCAATTAAGAGTAAGTTGATTTCTGTGCATAGGCGTGTATAGCAGTCTCTCCTAGACACGAGTTTGAGGCTAAAGGTTAAAATCGTGCCTAGCGGACAAAAATAAATTGGGGCTAAAATCCCCCAATTTCCATGCCACCTAGCACCTAGCTAAACCACAAGTCCCGCAAGGATATACAAAGACCAAGGCTGGGCCGGTTTCCGGGATTGGCTGGGGAAAAATTGAATCTGTAAATGGTCACCGTTTCACGATGTCGGTGGCTCTTCTCTATTGGCAAAAAGTTACCCGGGTAACTTTTCTATCAGCTTAATATCGACGGTGGGGTCCACTTCCATTGTGTTGCTGCATTTGGGGCATTCGCTTG